>JAHEKN010000033.1 GCA_024638305.1 Gemmatimonadota bacterium
GCATCACGCACGCCCCGACGCTTGGGGGTGACCCCATCCGCCACCGCCCGGGGACCGGACGCTGAGCACGTCCCCGGCCGCCAGCCGCACCGTGGCCTTGCCCGGTACGTGTTCCTCGGCGCCCGACCGCAGCACCCGGTTCTCGCCCGGCGCTCCGTCGGCGCCTCCCGCGCGCCCCGCCGGTCCCCGCCGCCTGCGCTCGGTCAGTAGATTCACGTCCACGTCGGTCAGGAGCTCGATGTCCCGCACGAGCCCGTCCCCGCCCCGGTGGCGCCCCTGCCCGCCACTCTCTCGCCGCACCTGGTAGCGCACGACCCGAAAGGGATATGCGTGCTCGAGGGCCTCGATCGGCGTATTCAGGGAGTTTGACATGTGGCAGTGGACCCCTGAAAGCCCGGGACCGTCGGGCCCGGCTCCCATCCCGCCGCCGACCGTCTCGTAGTAGGCGAACGGCTCACTGGAGCGCGGATCGACGCCCCCCATCGTGACGTTGTTCATGGTCCCCTGCGAGAGTGCGGGGGCCACGTCGGGCAGGGCTTCGCCGAAGGCCCGGATGAGCACGTCCGTGATGCGCTGGCTCGCCTCGACGTTGCCTCCGGCCACGCTGGCGGGTGGGTTGGCGTTGACCACACTCCCCCCGGGCAGTACGAGGTTGACGGCCGTCATCGAGCCGCCGCCCGCCGGGAGCTTCTGGCCGAGCAGGCGCTCGACGAAACACCGCACCACGTAGCGCACGGCCGACTCGGTGATGGCGGCCACCGCATTCACGCCACCCGTCACCTGTGCGGCCGTGCCCGTGAAGTCGATCTCGAGACCGTCGGCCGAGACCGTCAACGCGACTCGGATCGGGATGTCCACCGTGCCGAAGCCGTCGTCGTCGAGCAGGTCCACGGCCTCATAGCGGCCCACCGGGATCCGCCGGATTCCCTCGAGGACGAGGCGGTCGGCGTACTCGATGAGCTCGTCCATGGCCGCGAGCGTGCGTGCCACGCCCCGGCGTCCGGCGATCTCCCTGAGGCGCCCGGCCCCCGTGTGCAACGCCGCCAACTGGGCGTCCAGGTCCCCGGCCCGTTCCGCCGGCGTTCGCACGTTGGCCAAGATCGTCTCCCACAGCCCTTCGTTTCGGACCCCGCCGGCGTAGAGTCGCACGGGGGGAATGCGCAGCCCTTCCTGATAAATCTCGCGTGCGAGGGGCATCGATCCCGGCGCCATGCCGCCTACGTCCGAATGGTGAGCGCGGGCGGCCACGTAGCCGAGCACGCGGTCCGGGTCTCCAGGATCCCGCACCGACGAGATGGTGGTGATGTCCGGCAGATGGGTGCCCCCGCGGAAGGGGTCGTTGACCACCGCAACGTCGCCTTCGGCCAGCGGTCCCAGGTGGGCGAGCGCCGCTTCCACGCTCCGGGGCATGGCCCCGAGATGCACGGGCATGTGGTCACCGAGCGCCACCGCCCGGCCGTCCGGCGCGAACAACGCACAGGAGTAGTCGCGGCGCTCCTTCACGTTGGGGGAGAACGCCGCTCGGCGGAGCGAGGCGCCCATCTCCTCGGCGAGGGCGGTGAACAGGTGCCGAAACACCTCGAGCGTGACCGGGTCGAATCGCGATTCCCCAGAAATAGGCCCCCCGTTTGCTGTATTCTCGGCGTTTCTGTTAGCTTGGTCCGACCGATTCTGTTCAATCTAGCGGGTGGTGGCCAACCATCCGCACGACTCCCACCCATGAAGGAGGAGCACGTGGCGGCTGATCCCAAGACCTTGGATCGTGCTCGTGACGAACTGTTCAGCCACATCAACCGCTGTGGCGTGTTGCAGGCGGCCGAGAACGATCAGAAGACCTGGATGGACGAGACGATCGACTACCTGGGGGAACGGTATCCAGACCTCTCCCAGTCCGAGTTGCAGGACTTGCACAGTGTGGGGATCCGTTTCTGCAAGCCCGCGATTCGACACGGTGCCGCCGGGCAGGAGCAGGAAGCCGAGAGCGAGACCGACGAGTCCGAGGAGCAGATCGACACTCCGGTGGAGACGGCCGCGGTCGTAAGCGAGTAGAACGACCTACGGTCGCGCGACCCCAGAGCGGGTCGCGCCCGCGTACCCGGAGGCGGGGGCCGATGACGCCGCCGCCTCCTTTTCTTTCCCCCCATTGCGTTGGGTGGCGGCCCCCCGAGGCGCGGCATAAGTTCCGGCCCCGACGGCGGCAAAGCGTGACCCGTCGCCGCCGTCGGTACTCGTATACCGGTCTGCACCGACCAGGGGGGAGGGCACCATGTCGACCAGGCGCGACTTCATCAAGACGACCGCGGGTGTGGGAACGATGGCCGCCGTCGGGCCGTCGGCTCTCCTCGGCGCCCCGGCTGTGCGCCGGCAGATGGTGACCCCGGTGTCCGTGGCCAGCTCGAACGGGATCGAGTCGGTCGCGCGCGCGTGTGAGATCATCGCGGGAGGTGGGGACACGCTCGATGCCGTCGTCAGCGGGGTCAACCTGGTGGAGATCGACCCCAACGACACGTCGGTCGGGTACGGCGGCCTTCCCAACCTGGACGGCGCGGTGCAACTGGACTCGTCCGTGATGCACGGCCCCACGCGGGGCGCTGGCGCCGTGGCGGCGCTGGAGGGAATCAAGACACCCTCCAAGGTCGCCATGGCGGTCATGCAGTACACGGATCACGTGCTGCTGGTGGGCGAGGGCGCGCAGAAGTTCGCCCTCTCCATGGGGTTCGAGGTGGAGGACCTTCTGACCGAGCGGGCGCGCCGCCGCTGGATCGAGTGGCGGGCCCGGATGAGCGATACGGACGATTATCTCACCCCGGAGGAGTCGGGAGAGCGGATCGAGGGATTCACCGAGCCGGACAGCTACGGCGACGCGCTCCTGGATTCCCATGACGGCGTTCGACCGCAGGGTACGATCAACTGCAACGCGGTCGATCCCGCGGGGAACATCTCCGGGGTCACCACCACCTCCGGGCTCGCTTGGAAGATCCCGGGCCGGGTGGGCGACTCCCCGATCGTCGGCGCGGGCCTCTATGTGGACAACGATGTCGGAGCTTGCGGGTCCACCGGCCGCGGGGAAGCGGTGATCAAGACCTGCGGCTCGCACAGCGTGGTCGAGCTCATGCGCACGGGCATGAGCCCCACGGATGCGTGCCTGGAGGCGCTGCGCCGAATCGTGACGTTCACGGTCGAGCCGCGGCTGCGTGACGAGCAGGGCCGGCCCAGCTTCAACGTCAACTACTACGCCGTGAACAAGAACGGCGACTGGGGCGGGGCCGCCATCTGGTCCGGCGCCCGTTTTGCCGTTTGTGTCGACGGCGAGAGCCGCCGGGAAGACTCCGCCTATCTGTTCGAGCGTCAGGGCTAGCTTGGTACATGCGTGACCCGAGAGAGGACCCCCCCGGGGGGACTCAGGCGGATCCGATTCCACTCGACGACGCCTCGCTGCTCAAGGCCTACTACGCCGGACAGCGCCTGCCGTCGCCGGTCGGTGGCTTCCTGGACCTACTGGGCTCGCGAGCGCTTCCCGACGGATCCGCTCGCTTGCTGTTCGAGTGCAACAGCTCGTCCCTTCGGTACCTGCTCACCGTGCCCAAAGGCACCCGCCGGGATCGGGAGAAGGTCCGCGAGCAGATGAAGAGCGGGCTCGATCCGCATTGCCCGCGCTGCGGTCCGGCGCGCACGCTGATTCGGGCGGCGGGGGACCTGCAGTGCCCCTGTGGCGCTCTCTTCGGGAAGGCGCCGTAAGCCGATTCCGGTCTGGTATGGGCCCGGACCCGTGATTAGATTCGCGATTGCTACCCCTCCAAGACCATCGCTCGAGGCCACGGATGCCAGAGCAGTTCCTGAGCTCTGAAGACTACGACGAGCAGGCCCACCGGCTGTACAACGAAGGCAACTACGATGCGGCGCTCGAGCTCCTCAAGGAGGGGCTGGCGCTGTATCCGAACGCCGTGGAGCTGTACGTCGGCCTGGGGTACGCCCGACTTGCCCGCGAGGAGTTCGCCTGGGCTCGGCAGACGTTCGAGCGGGCTCTGGTACTCGACGGAACGCACGAGGACGCGCTCGTCGGCATGGGGGAGACTCTGCTACGGTTCGGACGGCGCGACGCAGCCCTCCGGCATTTCCGTCAGGTCGAGACCCTCGGGTACGGCGAGGACGTTGAGCTGCTCTTGACCATGGGCCGTGCCCTTTATCGCGAGGGGATGTTCGGGGAAGCGCGTGATTTCTTCGCGCGGGCGAACTCGGTACGACCCGAAAGCGCGGATGCCGCCGCTTCGATGGGGTTCGCTCTGCACAGGCTCGGGGACGACGTTGGCGCTGCCCGGCAGATCCGACGCGCGCTGAGGCTCGACCCGGACGCCTTCGAAGCGCGGGTGTACCTGGGCCATCTGCTGTACGACCGCGGGGATTGGGAGGGCGCTCTGCGAGAGTTCGAGCGTGTCCCCCCTCAGGATCATTGGGACTCGCTGGCCGTGTGGCGGCTGATCGAGCTCAAGCGCGCGCTCTGGCAGATCGAGCCGGGCGACCACCGCTTGTTTGCATGGGAGAAGCGCCTCAAGGAGCTCGAGGACGGAATGGACCCCGTCGACGAGCTCCTGGCGGAGGTCGAGGCCATGGCCAATGGCGCGCTTGCGGCCTTCGACGACCCCAACCAGCTCGAGCTCTTCGAGCGCCAGCGGTCGGAGGCCTACCAGGTGCGGCTGCACGACGGTCACGTCTTCCGAGGGAGCTGGTACGAGATCCTGAGGCAGATGCGGGACTATGCGGGTTTTTCGCACGAGACCGTGACCGAGTACATGCGTCGGCTCGCAGAGCGCTGGCACGAGCAACTCCAAATCCGTATTCCTGCCAGCGACCCCGAGAGTTTCTTCCGGGCCGCAATCTCGGCCCGACTCGTTTCACTAGAAGACGCCTAACCGTCTGGGAGAGGGAACAATGGTGCCTGACGTGACGGCCCCAGTAGAGCGCTTCCACCGCGTGTTGGTAGACGAGATTTGCAGGCAGCGACCCGACTACCTGAGCCACTCGTTCCAGCTGTCGGAGATCTATCAGAGGCTCGTGCCGTATCGGAGCCACCGCGACGCGCTCGGGCTGGACATGAACGGGGATTATGAGGACGTGCTGCTCCGGCTGCTAGCGGGAGCGGGCGACCTGGTGATCCTGGAGTCGCCCGAGGCCCGCGACCAGATTCGCAAGGAGCTGGACTCGAAGAACCCCAACACGGGGCTCTTCCGCGAGTTCGCCGACGCTCCGGTGCGGCTGAACGCGGCCGGCCTGACTGCCGTGGATGCGGACATCGAGGCCGCGGAGGCCGCCACGGCCGGCCCGGAGACGGAGGCGCCCGTCGCGCCCGTCGCGGAGGTCGCGACGGGCTCTGGTCCGGAGGCGGCAACGACGACGGAAACACCCACCGCCGAGCCCGAGCCAGGGGAAGCGGAGGAAGAGCCCGAGTTCGCGGCGGCTGAGACCACCTACTTCGACTTCGAGACCACGGCGCTGGACGCCGTCGAGCTCGAGCCGGCCGCGCCCAAGGCCAGGTCCGAGCAGTCGGCCGAAGCATCGGCAGCAGAGGTCATCGAGGAAACTGGGGCGGAGGCGCCGGCCAAGGAGCCGATCGCCGGAATCTGGAAGCCCGGGCACCCGATACAGGAGACGGCGAAGCAGATGACTGGGGAGGACTGTGGTTGGTGCGGCGACGCGTTGCCCGACCGTGACGAGGTGAACTTCTGCCCGTTCTGCGGGAAGACCACTGCCCTCAAGCCTTGTCGTGAGTGTGGGGACGAGATGGAGCTGGGCTGGCGCTTCTGCGTGCGTTGCGGGAGCGAGTCCATGAAGGAGGCGGCGGTCGCTACGTGACCTGCGCGTCGCCGCGTCGCATGGAACGCGGCGGCGACCGTTCCGGAGGGCCGCGGTGACGCGGGTGAACCGACGGTGCGGTGCATGTCGCGCGAGGCCGGACCCGCTCCTGCGGTCCGGCCTTTCCGTCTTGCTCGTTTCGACCATGCTGGCTGGCGCTTGCCGTCCTGGCGCTGGCTCCGACCCGTCCGCGGAGTTCGCCGAGATCGTGCTCGGGGGCCGCGGGATCGAGGAGCACGTCGTTCCGACTCGCGTGGTCGTCCGTGCTGGCGGACGGGTGGTGTTCCGGACCGCGGACCATCGTCTGCACACGGTCGAGTTCTCGCCGGACGGGATGGCCCCCGATGCGTTCCGCTTTCTGGAGGGGTCCGGCCAGCTCCGCAGTCCTCCGCTCCTCGAGCGGGGCACGGAGTACACGGTGACCTTCGACGGTGCGCCCGCCGGGTTCTATCCGTTTCACGTTGTGGGTCCGGGCACCCGAGTAGAGGGTGCGATCGTCGTGGAGTGACGGGGCGCCCGGTCGGACTTTTCCCTCGCACTTCAGAGCGTTCATGGTACGACTGGCGGTAATCCCCGGAGACGGAATCGGCCCGGAAGTCATCGATGTGGCGATGGCCGTGCTGGAGGTATGCTCGGCCCGATTCGGTGTCGAGCTCGAGTGCAGGGTCTGGGACCTGGGGGCGGATCGGTTTCTCCGGGATGGCGTGTCCATCACGGACGAGGAGTTCGATACGCTGACCCGTGAGAGCGACGCGATCCTGCTGGGCGCCCTCGGGGACCCCCGGGTGCCGAGCAACGTCCACGCGCGTGACATCCTGCTGGGCCTGCGCTTCAAGCTGGATCTCTACGTCAACTACCGACCCTGTGAGCTCCTCGCACCCGAGCACTCACCGCTCCGGGGGGAGCGCCAAATCGACATCCACGTCTTCCGGGAAAACACCGAGGGCGTGTACACCGACATGGGCGGTGTCTTCAAGGCTGGAACCCCCCAGGAGATCGCGATTCAGGAGGACCTCAACACCTGGCGCGGAGTGGAACGGATCGTGCGTGTTGCGTTCATGCACGCGCGGGATCGGGGGCTCGCCCGAGTGACACTGGTGGACAAGGCGAACGCAATGCCGGCTGTCGGTGGCCTCTGGCGTCGGGTCTTCTCGGAAGTGGGTGAGGAGTTCCCCGAGGTAGGCCGCGATGCGATGTACGTGGACGCCGTCGCCATGGATCTGGTGCGTCGTCCGGAGAGCTACGAGGTGATCGTGACATCGAACTTGTTCGGGGACATCATCAGCGACCTTGCCGCGGAGATCACGGGCGGATTGGGCCTCGCCCCATCGGCCAATCTGCATCCGGGGCAGCATGCGCTGTTCGAACCCGTACACGGGTCCGCGCCGGACATTGCCGGGCAGGGGCTCGCCAATCCGCTGGGCGCGGTCCGCTCGGCGGCGATGATGCTCCGACACCTGGGCCACGACGAGGCGGCGACCGCTGTCGACGCAGCCGTGAGAGGCTCTCTTCGCGCCGGGGTCTTCACTTCCGACCTCGGAGGGTCGGCGAGCACCCGGGAGGTCGGCCACTGGCTGACCGAATCACTCAGAACGGTGGAAGAATGAACTTCGGCCAAGAGGGACCGATGGAAACAGGTGTCCAGACCAGGGAGCGCCCCTCCCAGTCGATGGTCAGCCACAGCATGATCGGTCAGATCCTGCAGAGCTTCGGGCGAATCACCGAGAAGGACGTCGAGGACGCCCTCGAGTACCAGAAGGCGCACGGCGGCTACTTCGGCGAGGCGCTCCTGGCGCTCGGCCTGGTGAGCCGTGAGGAGCTCGATTGGGGGCTGGCCTCCCAGTTCGATATACCCTACGTGTTCCCGGATCCGGACAGCGTGGACCCGGAGGCGGCGGCGTTGGTCACGCCCGAGTGGGCGCTCGCCAACCTGACGCTCCCCATCCTGAAGACCGCGACCACCCTCAATGTGATCGTGGACACGCCGATCTGGTCCGAGGCCGTCGAAGAGCTTCAGAGTCGGACCAACATCAAGATCGAGTTGGGCCTGGCCTCCTCGTCCAAGATCCGTGAGCTCATCCGTGCGGTGTACGGCGAGCGGTTGCCCGAGGCCGCGCCCGCAGAGACGAGCCCGCCGCAGGGTCTGGAGAGCTTCTTCAGCCAGGCGCAGGCCGCCGGCGCCCAGCGGTTCGGGATCTCCGTGCGGGCCGGGTCGGCCTCCGGTTGGCAGGAGCTACCGGGCTCGACCGTGCGCGTGCCGCTCGACTCCGCCTGGAGCACCGACCTCGAGAACCTTCTGTCCCCGCCACCCATGCAGACCCTGGACGATTCAGACCAGCAGGCGTGGGACGCGGAGTTGATTCACGACGGCGTGATCTCCGCCGTCCGCGTGCACTACCTGGGGGGCGGAGGCGGGCAGGAGTACGTTTTCGAGCAGTCTGTCGCCGATGCCACCCCCGCCCTGAATCCGCCCGGCCAGTCCATCTTGTCCGAGATCCGGATCTTGGAGGCATCGGGCTCAGCCCGGTTCGTGGTCACGACGACCCCGCCGACCCTCGGGCAGGAGATCCTCCATCGTCTGCCTGCTCTGCTGCTGGAGAACGAGGTGCGGGGAGTGGCCCTCACCAACCGTGGTGGCAGCGGCACGCAAGGACTGTTCGTGCGCAAGCTCCCCGCCGATCCCGACGAGCTCCGTCGGTCGCTCGAGTCGCTCCGGACGTTCCGGTTCGAGGCGGTATCAGCCGACCTCGCCGGTGATCCACGCGCGTGGATCGATCAGGTGCTCGACATGGCGCAGACCGCGTTCATCCTGTGGAACGACGAGCGCGACCGCCAGGTGGCGCACGTGGCCGGCGTGCGCTGGCATATCGAGGTGACCGAGGGACCGGGCGAACACCTGGAGTGGCAACTGCGTCCGCTGAGGACCTAGAACGGGAACTGGAGCGATCTCGACGGGTCGCCGAACGAGAGAATCGAAGGGACACATGGCACAGATCGACCAATTTTTGAAGGTGCTGGTCGAGCAGAACGGGTCGGATCTGCATCTATCGACCGGCTCTCCTCCACTGATTCGAGTGGACGGGCACCTACAGCGTGTGAAATTCCGCGAGCTCGCCGCCAAGGACATGGAGACGCTGGTCTACGAGATCATGGAGGACGGGTGGAAAGCCCGCTTCCGGGATTCGCTCGATTTCGATTTCGCGTATGAGATCGAAGGGCTCGCCCGCTTCCGCGTGAACGTGTTCTGGCAGCGGAAGGGACTCGGAGCCGTGTTCAGGACGATCCCGGCCGACATCCTCACCGCCGACCAGCTGGGGCTAGCGGACGCGATTCGTAAGCTCTGCCTGCTCTCCCGCGGTTTGGTGCTGGTCACCGGGCCGACGGGATCCGGGAAGAGCACCACATTGGCGGCGATGGTGGACCTCATCAACGAGACGCGCCAGGACCACGTGCTCACCATCGAGGACCAGATCGAGTTCACGCACAAGAACAAGAAGTGCCTGATCAATCAGCGCGAGATCGGACGGCACACGCAGAGCTTCGCGAGCGCGCTGCGGGCGGCGCTACGGGAGGATCCCGACGTGATCCTGGTCGGCGAGATGCGCGATCGGGAGACGATCGAGTTGGGGCTCACGGCGGCAGAGACGGGACACCTCGTATTCGGGACGCTGCACACCAACTCGGCACCGAAGACCGTGGATCGGATCATCGACGTGTTCCCCGCCGATCAGCAGGAACAGATCCGCTCGCAGCTGGCCGAGTCCCTCAAGGGTGTGATCTCCCAGGTTCTGCTCCGACGAGTGGGTAGTGGTGGCCGTGTGGCCGCCCAGGAGATCATGATCGGCACGTCGGCCATCTCGAATCTCATTCGCGAGAACAAGATCCATCAGATCCCGTCCATGATCCAGACGGGGAAACGGGACGGCATGCAGCTCCTGGATCAGCACATCATGGAGCTGTTCATGTCGCAGGTCGTCGACGCCCACGAGGCGTACGTCAAAGCCAACAACAAGCAGACGTTCGCCGAGTACCTGGAAGCGGAGCCCGAGCCCGCCCTGGTCTGAGGGCCTCCATCACGATGGTCCACCGGGGTCCGGCACGCGGGCCCGAGGTGGATCGCCCGTCCGTGAACCGATGTCCCCGCCCGGTGTAATGGAGCGTCCGGTTTTTCGAGGTGCTGGCTCCCGGCCGTAGGCCGCGGCCATCACTCCCAGCCGGCCGCAGACTCGACCGCCACACCATCAGGGATCGGCAGCCATGGGGACCCAGGGACAGGGCCGGGACATCGTATTCCTCTCCGGGAAGCGCACCGGATTCGGATCGTTCGGCGGGACGCTCAAGGACCTGTCGGCAACGGAGCTCGGGGTGGTGAGCGGCAAGGCGGCCCTCGAGGCGGCCGGCGTCTCGCCCGACCAGGTCGACCACGTGGTCTATGGCAACGCTCTGCAGACATCGGCGGACGCGATCTATCTGGCACGCCACGTGGGACTTGGCTGCGGCATCCCCGAGCCCGTGCCGGCCGTCACCGTGAATCGGCTCTGTGGGTCGGGGTTCCAAGCGATCGTTTCCGGCGCGCAGGAGATCCTGATGGGCGACGCCGCGGTCGCCCTCTGCGGGGGCACCGAGTCGATGAGTCAGGCCCCGCACGTGGTTCGGGGCGCGCGCTTCGGCCAGCTCAGGCTGGGCGAGCCGGGTCGGTATTTCGAGGACGCGCTCTGGGCGGCGCTCCTGGACACCAGCTGTGGCCTCACGATGGCGCAGACGGCCGAGGAGCTCGGGGACCGCTACGGCGTGACCAGGGAGGGATCCGACGCGGTCGCCTTGAGGAGCCAGCAGCGCGCACATGCGGCCTGGGAGGAGGGACGCTTCACGGCCGAGGTCGCGCCTGTCCCGGTGAAGACGCGCAAGGGCACCGTGGAATACGCCGCGGACGAGCACATGCGGCCGGATGCGACCACGGAGGGACTCGCCAGGCTGAAGCCCTACTTCCGCGAGGGCGGATTCGTGACCGCGGGTAACGCCAGCGGGATCGGGGACGGCTCGGCGTCGGTGGTGATCGCCGATGCCGCGTGGGCCGAGTCGGCGGGGCTGGAGCCCCTCGGCCGGTTGGTGTCCTGGGCGTTCGTCGGGGTCGATCCGCGCATCATGGGGATCGGGCCGGCCCCGGCTGCCCGCAAGGCCCTCGAGCGGGCGGGGCTCCCTCTAGACGACATGGACCTGGTTGAGGTGAACGAGGCGTTTGCCCCGCAATATCTGGCAGTCGAGAAGGAACTGGGTCTTGATCCCGAGAAGACCAACGTGGACGGGGGCGCGATCGCCATCACGCATCCGCTTGCGGCTTCCGGGGCGCGGATTACCATCCATCTACTGCACGAGCTTCGGCGGCGCGGCGCGCGCTACGGCCTGGGCTCCGCGTGCATCGGCGGCGGCCAAGGTGGCGCCGTGGTCGTCGAGGCCCTCTGAACCGCCCCGGAGGGGCCGCGTCGAGCAACTCCATGCCGGCAGGAGCGTGACCGCATGGACGAAGATAGCCTGGTACCGCGGAAGGACCGGTCCCGGGCGGTAACGCGCGGGGAGTTCGAAGAGGTGATCCGGCGGGCCACCGAGCTCGCCGCCTCGGAGCCGGAGATGGCCGGGGGGGCCCTCACCGAAGCGGAGGTCTTCAGAATCGCACAAGAGGTGGGCCTGCCCGCGAGGCACGTCGAGCGGGCCCTGACCGAGGTGCGCGGATTGCCCCCCGTTCCGCAGGGCGTGGGCGCGCTGTGGGCGTCGCCCTGGATCTCCGCCTCCCGCGTCGTGCCCGGTGGCCGCGACGACGTGGCTCAGCGCATCGACGACTTCATGGTCTCCGGACGGCTCCTCCATCCGGTACGACAGAGTGCGGAGCTGCTGGTGTACTGGCCGGCCGTGGACTGGGCCTCCCAGATCGCGCGCGCGGCCAGCGCGACGGGCAAGAAGTACTACGTGGCGTCCGCCAAGCGCGTCGAGGTCGGTCTGCGTCCCGTGTCCGAGGACTCCACCTGGGTGGAGCTTCGGGTGGATCCGGGGATCCGCAACGACAGCTTGGGTGGAGCGGTGTTCGGTGGGGGCACGCTGGGGGTGTTCGCGGGCATCGGTTGCGGGGTGTTGCTGGTTCCCGCGTTGCCTCTTGCGGCCGGGATCGCCGCCGGGGTGGCGGCGGGTCTCGCGGTCACCGGTGGTACGACCGTCCTGGTCGGTCGGTCGTACCGAGGGCAGCTCGAGAAGGTGGGTCTCGAGATCCAGGGCATTCTGGACCAGCTCGAGCGGGGCGAGATGCCGGACCCGCCACCTCCGTCCTGGACGAGGTGGGTTTCTCGGAGGTTTCGGGGCATCGCCCGCGAGATCGCGAGATCCACGGATGAGGTCTTCGATTGAAGCACGAGAACGACACGCGATGAAGGGGAGGTCGCTTTGAAGGTGAACAAGGTCGGTGTGGTCGGCTGCGGGCTGATGGGCAGTGGAATCGCCGAGGTCGCAGCCAAGGCCGGAATGGACGTGCTGGTGATGGAGGTCCACCCGGA
Organism: Gemmatimonadota bacterium; assembly: GCA_024638305.1. Lineage (GTDB taxonomy): Bacteria > Gemmatimonadota > Gemmatimonadetes > Longimicrobiales > Gaopeijiaceae > JAHEKN01. Next base: position 12,393 of record JAHEKN010000033.1, read on the forward strand.
CGCGCTTGCGGCCGGTCGGGGCCGCATCGAGAAGTCCTTGGCGCGGGCCGTGGCCAAGGAGAAGCTCACCGAGGAGGAGCGCGTCGCGATCGAGGGGCGTATCGCGTACACGACGGACGTGGCCGACATGGCGGACCGCGACCTGGTCGTCGAGGCCATCGTCGAGAACCTGGACGCCAAGAACGACCTGTTCGGCCGGCTCGACGAAATCTGCGGACCCGACACGATCTTTGCGTCCAACACGAGCTCACTGACGATTACCGATATGGCGGCGGCCACGTCTCGTCCCGATCGCGTGGTCGGCCTCCACTTCTTCAATCCGGTGCCGGTGATGAAGCTCGTGGAGGTCGTGCGTACCCTGTCCACCAGCGAAGACACGTTCGCGAGCGCATTTGCTTTCGCGAAGGCGCTCGGCAAGGTGCCGATCGCGGCCAAGGACAACTCCGGGTTCGTCGTGAACCTCCTCCTCGTTCCCTACATGCTGGATGCCATTCGCCAGGTGGAGCGCGGGGTGGCCACGGTGGCCGACATCGACACGGGTATGCAGCTTGGCTGCGGTTACCCGATGGGACCGTTCACCTTGTGCGATTTCGTCGGCATCGACACCCTGTATAAGATCTCCGAGATCATGTACGCGGAGTATCACGAAGAGCGGTACGCCCCGCCCCCGCTGTTGAAGAGGATGGTGGCGATGAAGATGTACGGCCGGAAGACCGGCAAGGGTTTCTACGACTGGTCCGGCGCCGAGCCGGTCCCGATGGCCCTCTGAAGTCGATGTGCCCCGCCCGATGATCCTCGCGGCCTTGTCCGACGGATTCCTGCGGCAGTCGGCGGCCCATGCCGTCTTGCCGGAGGAAGACCTCGTCTTGCTGGAAGGAGAGGTGCTCGAGGCCCTTCGATTCGGGTTCCCGCGTCTCTTCCTCCACGACGGCGACCCCAACGCGTCCCTGGTGCAGAGTGCGAGGGTACTGAGACCCGGATTGCCTTCCCTGGGGCTGACTCAGGGCACGGTGCGGGAATGGGACCGCGGGTGGCGGCAGTCCCGGAGTCGCGCGAGTCGCGTCGAAGACGCGGGCCAACGGCTTCGGTCGCTGATGGCCCTCTCGGCGTCCACGCCGCGCTGGGTGGAGGACGTGTTTCAACACCTTTCGAGAGCCACGGGTGGGCCCCTCCCACCCGCGTTCCGCGGATTCTCTCGCAGAATTCTCGAGTTTCCGCGGCGATATGGTGACCTTCACAGCGTTGCCGCCTTGACCGGGCACTCGCGTGACGCCCTCAAGGCCCGGTTCCGCCGTCGTGACATCGCGTCTCCCTCGCGTTACCTGCGGTGGCTGAGGACCGTCGCGGTCGCGTACGCACTGGGCGAGGAGGGCGCAACCACCTCGACCGTGGCGTACCGGCTCGGCTATTCGTCGGGCGGAAACCTCTGCCGCTCCGTGCAAGGGCTCGTGGGTCACACGACGCTGGAGCTCCGCGAGCCCATCGCTCGCAGCAGGCTGCTGCTGAGGTTGGCGGGTGAGTTGCTTACCTCGGAGCAGTTGGACGGCTGGCGCGCGCTGGACGACCTCTTCCTGCGCCGGGTCGCCTGACCGGCGGACCAGGCCGGACCAGACTCCTACAAAAAAACGATCCCCCACGCGGCAAAGTCCGCAGGGGATCGGTGGGTGCAGCCCGCCTGGGCGGGGCGCTCGCTTGAGGGGCGATCGTCAGGCCTGATCAGTCAGTGCAGGGTCACTCCGCCTTGATCGCTGGGCGCGTGTCGTCTTGATCGCGTGCGCGTGCCCGACGGCAGTTTGGCCCGGGCGCGGCGCGCATCGACGGGGCACGTAGCCCGCGCCGTTAGCGGCGCTGGAGACCTCGACGCTGCCTGCGCCGCTCACGCCGAATGGCGGCCTCCCTCTTCCGCTTCCGCTGGGCGCTGGGCTTCTCGTAGAAGCGACGCTTGCGGAGCTCCGAGTACAAGCCCGAGCGCTGAACCTTGCGCTTGAAGCGACGCAAGGCGCGGTCGAGGCTTTCGTTCTCCTGTACGATGACTTCCAAAACACCTCTCCGTGGAACGACGGGGTACAGAACGTGAAAGATAAAGACACCTCGGGTCGGATTCAACGACACCGGTCGCACGATCGGCATTCGCGACCCCACTGCGCCGCGTCGGTCGCGAGCGGCGACCGAACCTCTTCAGGGAAGCGGATCCCCCTGGTAGAGCTGATGGCGGTAGCGCTCGTGCTCCGCAGGGTGCGCCGCGAGATCCTCCAGGAAGACCTGCAGCGGGGGTAGGGGGAGCAGCGCCTCGAGGCGTTGGACGACCAGGAGAGCAAACTGTAGGCGGTCACGTGCGCCGAACTCGAAGCGTTCGCCGTCGAGCACCTCCATGACGAGATCCTCCAGCGAAGCCGCATCCATGAGGGTCACGAGGTGCGTGAGCTGGTCGATCCGATAGGTCTCGTAGCGCGCCCGTCCGGCGGATCGGTCCTGTACCGGCGCGGGACCGCGGGACGCACGGTCACGGAGCGCGCCCTCCACCCAGGAGCGGACCCCGCTGCGCATTTCCTGGTCGCTCCCCGGTCCCGTCCCGGCTACCTCCTCGGCCGTCGTCTCGACCTGGAGCGCCGACGACAGCAGGGCGGACAGGAGAGGTCGGCCGAGCTGACGGGCCTTCCGGTCGATGGCGTCCTCCTCCTGCTCGAGAAATATGGGCGCGGTTCGCACCGAGCGGACGGACTGGGCCCGCGTCGTCCGGAACGTCAGGTGTCCGCGCCAGGTGCGGGCGCCCGTTCGGTACGTGACGAGATAGCACGACCACCGACAGCCCTCGTGTACGAGGAAGCCGACCGACCGCGTGCGCCGGCGATCCGTGAGCTCGACGATGGCTTTGGACGGCATGATCCGTGCGACTGCGAGAGGGGCCAACCAGCGGCGGAAGGACGCAAGATCGGACCGGCATGGGAACGCCACAAGATGAGCTACCGGGCACGCCCGCCACGAGGCGAAGAACGGACCCCGCGCACGGTGGCGATCGAGCGGGAAGGGAGCTCGAGGTCAGCCGGCGGCCGGCTTGCCGGTCCTGTAAACAAATTGTTATGGTGGTCCCCCCCGGAGAAGGAAACGGGGCGGCCCGGGTGTCGGCATTTTCGGCCTTGGCGACCGAGGAGCGCCGTTCGAGGACACGGGGAGGGGAGTAGGAGCGTCGGGGCGAGTGGCCCCGGCGGGAACGACACAAACGAAAAGCGGAGAGCCCTCGGCTGGCACCGTGAGCTCTCCGCCAGACACGGGCTAGCGGCCCGCAGCTTCTCGCAAGTTCCGAGAGAAGGCTACGGCGTCGACCTGGCGGGTGTCAAGGGACGAATATGCCCCTGACACCCATCGGCGACGTCGGATCGCCGACCCTCGGTCCCCGGAGGAGCAACCGGGCCGCGCTGCAAGGGGACCAGGTGCTCAACTCCAATCCAGCTCGCTCCGAGGGGTATCGCCCGATTCCCGGGCCGCCGGAGCTCGTGGTGACCGGAGCGGTCGTGCAGTACCGGTCACGACACGAAGTAGCCCTCCAGAGGGCGCTCGCGTCGGAGATCGGCGTGGCTCTGGTGACCGAGGGTCGCTGTCCATCGGCCTGTGTCGCGGTCGACCTCGGGAGCACCGCCGTGAAGGAGCTCGATCTAAGCAACGAGCTGGTCGTGTTCTCCTGGGTGGACCAGGACACGGTCGACCACGTTCGCCAACTCCTGTCGAGTGTCGGATCTACTACGGGTGTGGGCGCTCGCGATGCCGAGCCCTATTGCTTCGCGCTCGCGCTCCGGGCTCTGCGTGACGTCGGATTCTCCTCGGTCAGCCGGCCTTCGTTCCTTCAGATCGGATTTCGTGACGTCGCTCGCGACCTGGATCCCGGCGGTACTACCGGGATTCGCGTGCGTATGGGCTCGGGTTCGGTAGCGCGCATCGAGCTCGACGCACAGGGGAACGCGCTGGTCGTCAGGAGTGACGGCTTCACGGCCCCCACCGTATTGGAAGCCGCCTTGGCCGAGTCATTCCCCGGTGCCGATCTCCGACGCGCTTCCGGGGCCGACAAGGCCTCGCCGGGGGCGGGGTCGTACGAGGTTCGGCTTCCCCATTCGCATTCGCTCGCGGAGCTCAAGAGCCTGATCGAGCGTGTCCGTGCGGGGATTGCCCACCTGGTCTGGAAATACGAGCCGGAACGGTCCAAGGCGCTCGCAGAACAATTGGACACGTTCGGCCGCAGGGACTCGCTGGCCCGGCTCCCGGTGCCCCCGCTGCCAGGACCCGTTGCGGACGGTCCCGGCGTCGCGCCAGCCAGCCACGGCTCGAGGGCCGTCCATTGACGGGCTGGACCCCGGGGGACTCTTGGTCCGCTGTGGTGCCGCTCGGCGAGCGAGCACGGGCCGGCGAGCTCAAGCGGATGTATCGCTCGTACCGGCTGAGGGAAGCCCAAGCGTTCCTACGACTGATTCCGCGCGAGGGCGTCCGACCGCTGTACGGTGCGGCCCGAGCATGGGGAATGGAGCGCGAGACCCACGACGGCCGCGATCCAATGACGACGCTGCTGGCCTTCGTGCTCGAGTTTCTCCCCCTTCCTCCTTTCGAGATCTGGCTCGAGGACCGCGAGGCCAATCGATTCGACCACATCATCGCGCGCGCGGCTCAGCCGGTCCCGCGGGAAGGAGATCGGCCCGCCACGGCGGACCGGCGGACGTTCCGACACCGGCGACGGCGGTGGGCTGCCCGATTGCAGTTGTTTCGGGCAGGAGCCGGATGGCGAGGATACATCGCGTTCCATCCGGAACGGGTGACCACAGGGGCTCGACCGAACGCCTTCCGCACCACGGACATCTTCGTCGACACCGATCCGTCGGCAATCCGCGATCGCTTCCGCGAATACCGAGAGGAGACGCTCCGGGGCTTCCTCCGTTCCGTCCTGCCGTAACCTCGGCACGGCCGGCCGGGGCGGGTGTCCCAGCCGAAAACGAGAGACGGACGAGTTGCCGCTTTTTTTGCAAAAATTTCCTCGCGCTCGCCCTCTGATTTCTCGACCATTGCCCTCCGAAAACGCCCCAGCCGTTTGCATCATCGGCCCAGGAATCACAAAAAACAGGATTGGTCATGCCGCTCGGGAACAAGTGGATTGTCGAGATCGTGCAAAATCTGTAAATACCTAAAACACAACACTTTACGAGCGACAGCGATTTCGGGCCTGCGCCCGCCACGACTTGCGTGCGCCGGAGGGGCTGTCTAGCTTGCGGAGCATCTCGAAAGAGTCGCCGCCGAGTGGGCTCCCACCGACTCCGGCCCTCGGTCGATTGCTCCAAAATTGAAGCATTTTTACACCCCGACAACACCTGGAATGGAGGCGACCTTTGCCGATGTGGGAGACGCGCGCCGTCCAACTGAACGTTCGACTTCCGCGGGACATCGCAGCACAGGCAGAGGAAGTTCAGAACTCGGACCCCGAGTTCCTGAGCCGAGTCGTGCTATACGGACTCACCCGACGCTCCATCTACCAGCACCTCCGCGAACACGGATCCGCCTCTTCGGACTCCGTCGGCCCAACGGCCCAGTCCATAGTCTGAGACCGGTTGGGACCCCCCTCGGGGCGCTCCCCGGGGGGGCGCTCGGCCCGTAAGCCTTTCCCTCCCATGCGCGTATGCCCCAAGTTGTGGGACCTAGCGCGCCCTCCGACTCCGTGGATTTGGAGAGGTCGCGTACGAAGCACCTCCGAAACGTCCGGATACGGGTCACTCGGGAAGTAGGCAGGAACTGTTGGACGAAGACGGCCTAGAGCGCGCACCGGCGCCCGAGGACGGCGAGACCCTGCGGGCCAAGTACTACGATTACTGCTCCGCTCGTGTCGCTGACGTCCTCTTGGGGATGACGCCGGATCAGATCTTCGTGGTCGCGGAGGAGGCCGCCAAGGCTCGGGGACTGGAGGGGCCCGTCTCGTACGATCGCATGGTCGGCCTGGCAACCGAGCACATCTCGCGTCAACTCGGGCTTCCCAGCTTCACCAGCTGGCTCGAGGCCTATACGAGCGATCCGGCCTCGATCGAGGCCAAACTACTCGGGCTCTGGGAGTCGAGTGCGCTCCCGAAGGCCGCAGGGAGCCACGAAGAGTAGGAGGCGGGGTCCCGTTCGCCCGATCGGGGACGTTCCGACCGAGGTCAAAACGGCAGGTCGTCGTCCGGGTCCGCTATCGGCCTGGAGGCCGGCTCCGGCTGCCTGAAGCTGTCGCTCCCCGCCGGAGATCCTCCGCCCGGTGCTGATCCCAGCATCACCATCTCCGAGGCCACGATATCCGTCCAATACCGTGTGCCTCCCTGCTCGTCCTGCGTCTGGGAGTACTCGAGGCGACCCTCCACGTAGACGCGATCCCCCTTGTGGACCCACTGCTCCACGATATCGGCCAGCTTGCCGAAGAACGTGAGCCGGTGCCACTCCGTTTTCTCCTGGCGCTGACCCGAGCGGTCCTGGTAGGAGCGATTGGTCGCGACGGACATCTTGGCGACCTTCGCTCCCGATGCCGTCATGCGGATCTCTGGGTCGTTTCCGACGTTGCCGATCAACATGACTTTGTTGAGGGACCGACTCATGGGACGGCTGCTCTCCCGGATGGTGTTGGCTGGATGGCTGTGAGCCTCGCAAGGTATCTCGGGCCGAGTGCCTTCGCCATGCGCACTGGAGCCTTCCGGTCCATGGCCACACTCGCGATCGGACGGTCACGGCGTAGCCGCCGCCGGGCGTCGCCGGTAGGTTTGAGCCCCCCACCCTGGGCCACTGGGAACGGAGCCCCGGCACGGCTGGCAGCAACGGAGACGCGCACGATGGAGTTCGTTCGAGTCGATCGTGAGGAGGGCCTCGCGATCATCGTCATCGACCGTCAGGAAAAGCTCAACGCCCTGAATCCGGACGTCATAGGCGAGCTGGGAACGGCCTTCGCTTCGCTTCGGGACGACGCCTCGGTGAGGGGCGTCCTGCTCACGGGGGCCGGGAGCAAGGCGTTCGTGGCCGGCGCCGACATCGGGGTGCTCGCCGAGATGTCGCCAGCGACCGGCGTGGAGGTGAGTCGCCAGGGTCAAGGCGTGTTCCGGTCAATCGAGCGGTTCCCCAAGCCGGTGGTCGCCGCGGTGGGTGGGTACGCGCTCGGCGGGGGCTGTGAGCTCGCGCTCGCCTGCCATTTGCGGGTGGCCAGCGAGAACGCGCGCTTCGGGCTTCCGGAGGTGGGGCTGGGCATCATTCCCGGATATGGTGGGACGATTCGTCTCAGCAGGATCGTGGGTCTGGGGCGCGCGCTCGAGCTCACCTTGACCGGTGAGATGATCGGGGCGGAGCACGCACGCGATATCGGACTCGTCAACCGTGTGTTCCCCGCCGCCTCGTTCCTGGATGACGCGAAGACGTTTGCCGGGACCATCATCCAGAAGGCCCCGGTAGCGCTCCGGCTGGCCCTCGAGTCCGTCTACGGTGCCCTCGATTCGTCGACCGCTGAGGCCCTTCGCCACGAATCGGCCCTGTTCGGCTTGCTCGCGTCGACCGAGGACATGCGGGAGGGCATGTCCGCGTTCCTGGAGAAGCGAAAGCCCGAGTTCACGGGGGCCTGATCGGCACACGTCGTCCGTCGGACGGCCAAGCCGCTTAAGTGGTTGTGAAATAAGCGGTTTAGATATTTCGTCCGGGTTGTGAATCCGGGCCGAATTCGCTACATTTGTAGATGCCCTCCAGACCTCACTGGGACGCCACCTCGGCCTCGTGTTCCTGCGTAGGTTGAGCTTGCGGGGATTCCGCAATCTCGGTGTTCAGGAGTTGACGTTTCCGCGGGAGGGCGTGGCGATTCTCGGGGGCAACGCCCAGGGGAAGTCCAACCTGCTGGAAGCCATCTACTATCTCGAGACCTTGCGGTCGTTCAGAGGGTCCGGGGACGCTCAATTGGTGGCATTCGGGTGCACCGTGTTCCGCATCGAGGGAGACCTCGCCGGCGACGCGGACCCCGTTCAGGTGGCCGCTGCCTTCGATCGAGGGTCGCGCCGCAAGCGGGTTTATCTCGATGGGGATCCGCAGGACACGCTGGCTGCGGGACTAGGACGGGTGGGAGCGGTGATTTTCTCGCCGGACGACATTCGCATGATCAACGGGCCACCGGCCGAACGCCGCCGGTTTCTCGATGTGGTGCTGTCCCTGAACGTCCCGGGCTACGTCGAGATGCTGCAGCGTTACCGACGAGCGCTGGCTCAGCGGAACGCCGCGCTCAAGGCCAGTGAGGGACCCACGGCGCTGGAGGGGTGGAGCCGGATGCTCGCCTCGTCCGGAAGCGTGCTCGTATGCGCCCGCGCTCGATGGATCGCCGAGCGGGCGGGCTCCTTCTCGGCGCACTACGAGGCCGTGTCGGGGGCGGAGGTCGCAGCGTTGTCCTACCGGCCCTCAGTGGACGAGGACGAAACGCTCGCTTCCACCGAGGCTCGGATCCTATCGGCGCTGGTCGATGCGGAGCGCCGGGACCGGCGGCTCCGAACGACCACCGTGGGACCACACCGTGACGAGATGGCGGTCGTGCTCGAGGGGGCCGACCGCGAGGTCCGGGAGTTCGGCTCTGGGGGGCAGCGGAGGACCGCGGCGCTGGCGCTCCGGCTCGTCGAGGCGGACACCGTGCGTGACGTGCGCGACCCCGACCCGCTCGTGCTCATGGACGATGTCTTCGCGGAGCTCGATCAGGCGCGGTCGGACCGGCTGCTCGCGAGGATCGAAGGGGGCCGTATCGGCCAGGTGATTTTGACGGCGCCCAAGGAGGCGGACGTGCGCGTCCGTCGTGACGCGCTGCCGCGCTGGCAGATCGAGGGCGGGCGGGTCGCGGCGTGAGCGACGCTCGTCGGTCCATGTCCCGGCCCACGGAGATCGGCAAGCTCGTCGGAGGGGTGCTCGAGCGGGCAGGGCTGGCAGACGGCCTGGAGCGGGCCGTGGCCTCGCAGGAGTGGCCCGACCGGGTCGGGCGTGCGATCGCCGCGGTCACCCGGGTGCGATCGGTCAGTGGGTCGACGGTTTTCGTCGACGTGCGATCGAGCGCGTGGCTGCAGGAGCTCACCTTCGTGAAAGGCGAGATCCTGGAGAAAATGAACGAGGGGCGGGGTCATCACCGCTTCGAGCGCATCGTGTTCCTCCTGGCGGAGGACACGCTCGAGGGCGGGGGTGGCGAGTCCGACAATGAATCCGCAACACCACTGGAACGGGAATGACGGCAAAGAAAAAGAAGGGCGCGGACTACACCGCCGGGCAGATCAAGGTACTCAAGGGGCTCGAGGCCGTACGCAAGCGCCCCGGGATGTACATCGGCTCGACCTCCGCACGGGGTCTCCACCACCTCGTCTACGAGGTCGTGGACAACTCCATCGACGAGGCGATGGCGGGGTTCTGCACGGAGATCTTGGTCACCATTGGGGCAGACGACATCATCACCGTAGTGGACGACGGCCGGGGCATTCCCGTCGACATCCACCCCACGGAGAAGGTGCCCGGCGTCGAGCTGGCCATGACCACCCTCCATGCCGGCGGGAAGTTCGACAAGGACATGTACAAGGTGTCCGGCGGGCTGCACGGCGTGGGCGTGAGTGTGGTGAACGCGCTGTCCGAGTGGTTGGAAGTCGAAGTCCGGAGGGGCGGCAAGCTCTTCCACCAGCGCTACGAGAGGGGCGTGAAGGTCACCGACCTCAAGGAGATGGGGACGTCCCGAGAGACCGGCACCAAGGTCACGTTCCGGCCCGACGCCGAGATCTTCACCGAGCTCCGCTACAACTACGACACCCTGTCCAACCGTCTCCGCGAGCTCGCGTTCCTCAACAAGGGACTCGTGATCGTCCTCCGCGACGAGCGTGAGGGAGAGACGGCCGAAGAGGTCTACGAGTACGAGGGTGGGCTCGCGAGCTACGTCGAGTTCCTGCGGGGCAGCCGGTCCGCGCTCCACAAGGAAACCGTCTATTTCGAGGCCAGCCGGCCTGAGGCCGAGATCGAGTTGGCCATGCAGTACGACGACGGGTTCAGCGAGAACACGCACACCTTCGTGAACAACATCAACACCCACGAAGGTGGCACCCATCTCACGGGCCTGAAGGCGGCGCTGACGCGCACCATCAACGACTACGCCCGCAAGGCGGGGATCTTCAAGAAGGGGGAGACCCTATCCGGGGACGATGTCCGAGAGGGGCTCACCTGCGTTCTCTCCGTGAAGGTCATGGAGCCGCAGTTCGAGGGTCAAACCAAGACGAAGCTCGGGAACTCGGAGGTGCGCGGGGCCGTCGAGGCCGCCGTGAACGAGCATCTATCCATCTTTCTCGAAGAGAACCCCAAGGACGCCAAGGCCATCATCGAGAAGTCCCTGCAGGCGGCGCGGGCGCGCGAAGCGGCCCGCAAGGCCAGGGACCTGGCTCGCAAGAAGAGCGCGCTGGAGAGCGGTGTCCTGCCGGGCAAGCTCGCCGACTGCTCGCTGTCCGATCCGAGCCTGTGCGAGATCTACCTGGTGGAGGGAGATTCCGCCGGTGGATCCGCCAAGATGGGCCGGGACCGGCAGTACCAGGCCATCCTGCCGCTCAAGGGGAAGATCCTCAACGTCGAGCGGGCCCGTATCGACAAGATCCTCTCGAACGACGAGATCCGCGCGATCATCACGGCCATCGGGGCCGGCATCCGCGACGATTTCGACATCGACAGGGCCCGGTACCACAAGATCATCATCATGACGGACGCAGACGTGGACGGCGCGCACATCCGGACGCTGCTCCTGACGTTCTTCTTCCGTCAGATGCGGGACCTGATCGAGGAGGGCTACATCTACATCGCACAGCCGCCCCTCTATCGCGTCCACCGAGGGAAGCGCGAGCATTACGCGTTCTCGGAAAGGGAGCGGGACCAGCAGGTGAAGCGGCTGACGAACGGGAAGAAAGACAAGAAGGTAGGCATTCAGCGTTACAAGGGGCTCGGGGAGATGAACCCCGAGCAACTGTGGAAGACCACGATGGACCCGGAGACCCGGACAATCCTCAAGGTCACCATGGACAACGCGGCCGAAGCCGACCTGATCTTCTCGAGGCTGATGGGGGACGACGTGGAGCCCCGACGGACCTTCATCGAGAAGAACGCCAAGTTCGTGAAGAACCTCGACATCTAGTCGGCACGGGTGTGGGGTCCTCGTCGCAGCGAGGCCCACACCCTCCTCCGCACGGGGGTGGGCTCCCCGTCGCAGCTAGGCCCACACCCTCCTCCGCACGGGTGTGGGGCCCTCGTCGCAGCTAGGCCCACGCCCGACTCCCCACGGGGGTGGGCTCCCCGCCCCAGCTAGGCCCACACCCTCCTCCGCTCGGGGGTGGGCTCCCCGTCCCCCAGCTAGGCCCACACCCTCCTCCGCGCGGGGGTGGGCTCCCCGCCCCAGCTAGGCCCACACCCTCCTCCGCTCGGGGGTGGGCTCCCCGCCCCAGCGAGGCCCACACCCTCCTCCGCGCGGGGGTGGGCTCCCCGCCCCAGCGAGGCCCACACCCTCCTCCGCTCGGTCCAGGGGCCCGACCCTCAACGGAGCCCAAACGAGGGGATACCCTGAGCTCGCTCCGGAGGATGTGGAGCCTCGCTGTGCCGCGGGCGTGTTGGCGAGGGAATGTGGGGCCGCGCTGTGCCGCGGGCGTGTTGGCGAGGGAATGTGCAGCCTCGCGTGCCGCGGGCGTGTTAGCGGGGGAATGTGGAGCCTCGCTGTGCCGCGGGCGTGTTGGCGAGGGAATGTGGGGCCGCGCCGCGCCGCGCCGCGGGGTTTTGGGCAGTAGGGCAGTAGGGCTGGTGGCCCGGTCCCGCCGGGCGGGATAGCATGGTCCTGACTTCAGCCCAGCGCCGGGAGGCCCGGGATGAAAGCAGTCGTTTGGATTGTCCTGGCCTGGCTGGCCGGACATGTGGTCCTGATCGCAGGCCACGTACTTCTGGTCTTCCTGTACTCCGTTCTGGTCGCCCCGGGCCTGACCAGCGAGGACTACACCGCGTTCGCCATGGCCTCCGGTCCGTGGTTCTCGATCATCGTTGGCGGCCCGGTGTTCTACGCGCTCGGGCGCATGCTCGTGTCACGCCTCGGTGGGCGGGCGCGGACGGCCGGTCTCGTCACGTGGTTGCTGTATTCGTCGGTGGACGCGGCCGTGGTCCTCATGACCGTCGACGTCGTTTCCGCCCTCCTGGCGGGCCAGTGGCTGCTTTCTCAGGGCATCAAGCTCGCCGCGGTGCTCTGGGCCACCCGGACGCCAGTCGCGGACTGAATGGAGCGGCGCGCCAAGCGAGGCCCAGCGGGCCGCGGCGAGCTGTTCGAGAGGACCGGTACCGCGCCGCGCGCGCGGCGCGCGGCGCGGCCCCAGGGTCAGTCGATCGCCGGGAAGTCGCTCAGTGCCCGCTGTGCCCGACGCCAGGGGGCGTACACGCCGGCCCGGTCTCCCAGGGCCACCTCGCTCCCCAGGCGGGACACCAGCCCCTCGAGCTCACGGCGCGTCTCCCGAACCACGTAGTCCGCCCGCGCGAGCGCACGGTCGGCTCGCCGGCCCCACGGCTCCACGTCATCCGCGAACAGTCCCGCGCCCTCCTCCGCGAGCAGTCGCTCGATGTCCTCGAGCACTCCTGCTCCGAGGCGCTGCTGGTCTCGTAGGGTGCGGTCGCTCGCGGCGGCCGCGGAGGCGTTCTGATCCTGCTGGCCGGCGTCGCTACTGCGGGTCATCGCCACCACCTGCAGGACACCACCCAGTACGGCGAGGCCGGCCCCCGTGATGGCCAGACCGTCGGACAGCCCGTTCGACTCGGCGGGGTCGTCCTTCCGTGTGATCATGGACAAGCTGTTGGCGATCGGTCCCAACGATCCGCTGATCGTTCCGAGTGTGCTGGAGGTGCCACCGCCCGCCGCTTCCTGGAGGCGGGGAGCGAGAACCGTACGTTGCGGCTCGATCGCCAGGTCTATGGACAGGACGTGCTCCACGAGCTGGTCGGCCGCGTCGTTCAGGGAGGTCCTGACCGCCGCGACGTCTACGGCCGCGGTGAGGCGGTCACCGGGAGGCTCCATCCAGTCGGAGTGGGCAATCCGCTGTGCTGCGGACGGCTGGGCAAGGGCGAGAGCGAGGGTGGCGAGCACGGCGGTGCGACCAACTGACATGAGCCTCCTGTATGGCTTCGAATGATTGAGGTGATGCATGCTGGGCCCGTAAACGACCGGGGGAAGGCCCACCAACGGTCAAAGTGGGGTCAGCGGCCGGGGGGGGCGCGCCAAATACTGAACTCAGGCCTCGAAGCGAACCCAGGTGCGGTCCTCCGGAATCGGGCTTCAGCCCCGATCGACGAATGCCCGGTCGATTCCCGCCGTCTCGAATCCCGCTGGCACGGCGCCGGTCGTGGCGTACTGATAGAGGGCGGCTTGGTAGATGGTCGACAGCGCGGAGCTGACCAAGACCGTGAAGACGAGGGCGCCCACGGCCGAGATCCCCACCACGACCGCCAGGACCGGTGAGACGGACGCGGTCAGCCCGATTCCGAGCGCCGCCAGAGCGATCAGCACCAGGTAGATTGGCAGGAACACCAGACCGATGCTGAAATTGCCCGCGACCTGCTCACCCCAGGTCGACTTGAACAGCGTCGCGCTCTCTTTCACCGCGGTCCAGGGGTCCACCTCCTTGGTGACGAGGATGGGCACGACGAGGAACGTCGCAAGCGTCCATCCGGTGCCGATGATGCCGGCAACCAGACGCCCCAGCCAGGCCGACCTCTCCGAGATCGCCCGGAGCAGCATCCCGACCGAAGCCGCCAGGGCCGCGTACCCGATGATGGGACCGATCCGGTCGGTGGCGATGCGGAATCCGTCTCCGACGGTGGGATCGCCGCCGTTCAGCCGGATCAAGGCGGCGCCCACCAAGGCCGCGTTGAAGAAGAAGATCACCGTGTAGAGGACCAGATAGTAGACGATTCCCACGACGGTCCCGATTGCGCTGGCCAGGGTGCCTGCGGCTTCTCCGACGAACGCTTCTTGTAGCCCCGTGAGGAGCCCCACTCCGAAGAAGCTGGCGCTGACGAGCACGCAGGCCAGCCCGGAAAGAAAAGGGAATACGAGCAACTCGCGGTCGAGCATGAGCACGTGCCCGCTCGCCTTGACCAGCGACCAGCCGTTCCGAAACCGCTCGATCATGGAAACCTACCTCCGTCGTGTCGATGCCCCACGCCCAATATCGCGCCGAACACCACCCAATACGATCCT
>JAHEKN010000187.1 GCA_024638305.1 Gemmatimonadota bacterium
CCTGGAGAAATTCGTTCGCCGGCACCGCGTGGGCGTTCTCGTGACCGCCGTGATCTTCGTGCTGTTGGCCGCGTTCGCAGCCACCGTGTCCGTCCAGGCCGCCCGCGTCGCGTCAGAGAGGGATCGCGCGGCGTCGGAGGCCACCCGCGCCCAGGCGGTCCAGACCTTTCTCGAGGAGACCCTGCTCGCGCCAGATCCTCTGGAGGGAATGGGCCGGAACGTGACCGTGGTGGAGCGCCTGGACGCGGCCGTGGCCGACCTGGACGACGCCTTCGCCGGACAACCCGAGATCGAGGCGACCGTGCGCGCAGCGATCGGGTGGGCCTACTTCCGTCTGGGACGTTACGGCGACGCGGAGCCGCTCATCCGGAGCGCGCTCGACATGCAGCGGGCGGCGTTCGGGGGCCAGCACCCCGACGTTGCCGAGAGCCTCTACCGGCTAGGTGAGCTCCTGAGGGTACGCGCCGAATTCGACTCGGCGGCGACGGTGACCACGCAGGCGCTCGACTTGCGGCGCCGGGCGAACGGCACCTCTCACCCTATCGTGGCAGCCACGCTGGGCGCGCTCGCGCGGACCCTGTCGGCGCGTGGAGATTTCGACGCGGCCGAGGAAGCGCTCACCGAAGCGATCGCCATCGAGCGGGCTGCCGGTCAGGAGAGTGTGAACCTGGCGGAGCTGCTCGACGAGCTGGGGGGAATCCATTGGAACCGCGGAGACTACGGGCCAGCCGAAAGCGTGTGGCGCGAGACGCTCCGCATGCGCCGGGACCTCTTCGGTGACGAGCACCCCCTGGTGGCGGAGAGCCTGAACAACCTGGCGGTGCTGCTGGACAACATGGGCAACGCCGTCGAGGCGGAGCCCCTCTACCGCGAGGCCCTGGCGCTCCAACGCGAGCTTCTAGGCAACGACCACGAAGAGGTGGCCGCGATGGCCGCGAACCTGGCGATCCTGCTCGACGGCCAGGGAGAGTACGAAGAGGCCGAGGCCCTCTATCGCGAAGCGTTGGCCATCGATCTCCGGCAGTTTGGAGACGCCCATCCCGCCGTAGCCGGAGACCGGGTCAACCTGGCGTCCTTTCTCTGCACACTGGAGCCGTCGCAGGAAGGCGTACAGCTGGTGGCGGCCGGCTGGCGTGGACTGCGGAACGAGCTCGAGGCCGGCCACTGGATGGTCGCTAACGCGCGCCAGTGGTATGCCTACTGCCTGAGCCGGGTCGAACGGTTTGCGGAGGCAGAGCCCGAGTTCCTGGGCGCGCTCGAGGACATCGAAGCCGCGCTGGGGCCTGACAACTACCGCACGCTCCGCTTGCGGGAGCGGATCGCGGACTTCTACGACGCCTGGGGTCGGCCGGAGGCGGCGGCGGCCTACCGGCCCTGAGATAGCCCGCGGCTTGGTCCGGTGGCTCCGGGGGCCGCCTACCTCCCCGTCCCGTCCAGGAGCTCGAAGATGCGCTGCACGGCCACCACGGGGACACCAGGCTGCGTCAGATTCGGATAGTGGTCCGCGTGATCCGTCATGTCGATCCGGGCGGCGGCCTCCTCGAATGAGAGGCCCTGGGCATGCAGCGACTCGGCCCTGGCCTGCAGGTCCGTCATGTACGCCTGGAAGTAGGCAATTCGCTCGGGCTCCTGGAACGGCCGGCCGTGCCCGGGCAGAACCCAGTCGAACTCGAGATCCCTGAGCTGCTCCAACGTCTCGACCCACTCCTCCAGATAACCGTCGCCCATGTAGGAGAGGCCCGGGCCGAGGAGGTCCCCCGTGATCAGCACCCGCTCCGCCGGAAGGTGGACCACGACGTCACCCCCGGTGTGGCCACGGCCGAAAAAGAGCATGCGGATCTCGCGGTCGCCCCGGAACAGGGTCATCCGCTCCGAGAGCGTGGTGTTGGGGCCGGTGGGCTCCAGTCCCTCCTGACCGGCCAGGTAGTTCCGGAGGTAGGCCACCCGTGCCTCGAGCTCGGGGCGGTCCTCGGGCGAGGCCTCGGCCACCCGCGCCTCCGCGGCGGCGATCTGGTCGGGCAGCGGCCCCACGAACAGGTCGTAGGAGCGGCCGAGCGACCCTCCGTTCTCGAGCATCTCTCGCGTGTTCTCGTGCCCGATCACGTGCACGTCCGACGGATAGATCTGGTTTCCGTGTGCGTGGTCGAAGTGGTAGTGGGTGTTTACCACGTAGCGGACCGGCTTGTCCGTGATCGCCTTGATGTCCTCGATGAGCGCGCGCGCCGCCGCCGGGGAAATGTGCGAGTCCACGACCAGCACATCCTCGTCGTTCACGATCACCGCGCCGTTCGAGCCGACCGACAGGCTGCCTGTGCCACGGGCGTGGTAGACGTCGGGCAACACCTGTTCGAACTCGAACGCGGGCGCTACGAATTCCGATCCGGACGGGGGCGGCCCATAATCCGCACTGGCCTGGGCAGGCTCGGGCGGGGCCGCTTCGCAGCCGACGAGCACGGCTGCGGCCAACGCTCCGGCCACCGCTCCGGCCATCGCTGTGCGCAACGCTGCCGCGGGAATGGGGAGTGCTGGACGCGCGCGGCGCCCAAGGCGCGGCACGCAGGGACCGGGTCGGCTCAAACCGCGTGTGTATCGCATGGCCCGATGCTACACGATCGGTGGCGGCACCGCGACCGTCGTCGGCCGACTCGGGCGGGGCAGCGTACGCGCTCTACTCCCCACCGCTCGACGGGTAGCGACTCCTCACCAGGCCCACCAGTAGCCTCCGATGAGTCTCTTCGGGATCCACGGCGGAGGACACCCGTAGCAAGGCCGTGTCCTCTTCGTCCTCGGGCGTCTCGAAGCGCGCCTCGAGCTTGTCGAAGTCGGAAAGCCGAGCATCCGAGACAACAGACGCCTCGGACTCCCGATGCCTGAGTCGCTCCCGCAGGAGATCCCCATCGGCAACCAACTCGACGAACCGGTATCCGGCCGGGGCACCCGAGGGCGAGAACGTCTCCCCGATCATGGCCCGAAGTCGGTCTCGATCACGCCGCCGGCCGAAGGTGGCGTCCAGCACCACGCCGCGGCCGGTCTGCAGCTCAATCCGCGCCTGCTCCAGCAGTGCTCCATAGGTGCGCTCGGACGACTCCTCGGAGTATAGAGCGGCCCGCGTCGCCTCGTCGCCCCGCTCGTGGAGGGGCACCCCGGCGAGCCTCTTCCGCGTCTCGTCCGACGAGATGACCTGCCATCCCAGGGACTCCCCCAGCATTCGGGCCTGCGTTGACTTCCCGGTCGCCACCCTTCCCACCATGGCAAGCACCATGGGCCGGTCGCCCGTCACGGCGTACTGGCTGGCGAGTCGGAAGTGCGCCCTCGCCAACTCAGCCGCCGCGACACGCTCCGAATCGGGTACCTCCGCCCCCCGGCTCTTCATGCCATTGACCTTGGCGCGCACAATGGCGCGATACGTCTTGTAGAAGGGGGTCAGGCGCACGAGCTCGGGATCCTCTAGCGCCTCCCGCATCTGATCGATGAACCGAGCCGCCAGGTCCGGACGGCCATAATGGTCTAGATCCATGGCCAGGAAAGCGACATCGCTCGCTACGTCGATGTAGCGGAGTCGCTCGTTGAACTCGATGCAGTCGTAAATGCAAACGCGCTCCGGTGTGATGTGGATGTGCTCGAGGTGGAGGTCTCCGTGACAGTCGCGAATCATCCCCGACCGGACCCGGCGCTCGAGCAGTGCCGTCTCACGCTCGAAAAACAGCGCCGCGTCCTCCCCGAGGGCCGCCAGGGCGCCCTTCGACAGGAGCGATCCGGCGTGGTCGGCGATCTGCTCGAAGTTCTCGTCCACGGACACACGGATGCGCTCGGGTGCACCCCACGCGGAGCTGGCAGGGGTGGCGGGATGCTCTCGGTAGAATCGGGCCAGCGTCCGGACGACGCGCTCCAGATGCTCGTCCGTGAACGCGCCGGCCGCGAGCAGTTGCTTGATGAAGTGCCCGTGAGAGAGCTGTTTCATGCGCACGGCGTACTCGACCACCGGTGGATGGTCGACCTCCTGCTCCGTACCCAACCGAAGGCCGGACGAGCTGGCCGGATCGTCGAAGATGGGCACGACCGCCTCGTAGACGTGGGCGCACAGGCGGCGGTTGAGCCGCAGCTCCTCGTGGCAGTAGTGCCGACGCTTCTCCAGAGTGGAGAAGTCCAGGAAGCCAAGGGCGAGGGGCTTCTTCACCTTGAAGACGAGCGGTGGCGCGACCGCCACGTACGAGATGTGCGTCTGCACGATCTCCACCCGGGCGGGCCTGTGGGGATAGCTGTCGGGATTGCCGAGAAGCGCGAGCAGTCGCTCGGATGAGACGGTCATGGCCCGAGCGACTCCGCTCTTCCGCCTGCTGTGGCCGGGGCGAGTCTCGCGGATCCGCCCCGGCCGTCGCCAGGAATCCCTACATCACTACCCGTCTGAACTGCATGACCTTGGTCATGTACTTCTCGAAGAACCACTTCTGGATGTCCATCATGTCGATCTCGCGGCCCTGGATGTAGGCCTGCTCGATGTTGCTGGTCATGTCCAGAGGGGTTCCCGTGGTGATCAGGAGGGTCGCCTGCTTCCCTGGCTCCAGTGAGCCCACCCGGTCGGCGATCCCCATGAACTGCGCCGGGTTGATGGTCACGGCCTTGAGCGCTTCCTCCTCGGGAAGCCCGAAAGCCACGGCTACCCCGGCCTCCCATGGGAGCCGGTCCGAGTAGAGGGCGCCGGAGCCTCCCGAGATGGCGAACTTGACGCCCGCCTCATGCAAGCGGGCCGGCATCGAGTACGCACCGTCGTAACCCTCGTACTGCCGATCCGGCGCCGCCATGGTGGACGTGAGGATCACTGGCACATCGTTGGCCACCAGCCGGTCCGCCACGTGAATGGCGTCCTGCCCGCCGCGGATTACGAGCCTGAGTCCCTCCTGCTGGGCCCATGTCACCGCATCGTTGATCTGCGCGGCGCCGTCCGCCGCCACCACCACCGGAATCTCTCCGTTGATGGCCGGGATCATGGCTCCGTATCGCGAGTCGCTGCGGACCTCTTGCCCGGCGGCCACGGCGTCCCGGTAGGCGCGGGCCTCGGCAAAGAACCCCTTGAGCTGCTGCACCTGTTCCTCGTAGCTCGGCGGATCCTCTTGCTGCTGCCCGCCGAACCCGCCGAAGCCTCCGCGGAAACGCCGGGGGTTGGGGTTGGGCCAGTTCACGTTCAGGGCGGCCGCCGATTGCATCGACATCTCCTCCCAGCTCCAGCCCTCCAGGCTCAGCGCAGACGACATGCCGGAAACGAGTCCGCCTCCGGGCGTCGGCATCGTCACCAGAACCCCGGCCGAGCGGGTGGTGCCGATGTGCCGGCTCTCGGCATTGACCGCCACGTCCGCACGCACGTTGGGATTGAAATCGCCCAGCTCGTTCACGTCGTTCGAGACGTCCACGGCGCCGATCTCGCTGATCCCCACCGTGCTGTATGCGTCGATGAGACCGGGGTAGATGTGCCGGCCCGAGACGTCCACCACCCGAGTGCCCTCGGGAATCTGCACGTTGGCCCCGACGGCGGAGATCAGTCCGTTCTCGAACAGGATGGTCCCGTTCTCGATCACACCGCTGGTGACGGTGTGGATGGTGGCGCCCCGTAGGGCCACGGGCTGAGACTGGGGCGGCACCGTCATCCGCACCTGCGCGTCCGCCGCCGCTGGTGCCAGCAATACGGCAGCGCCCAGCAGCGCCGCGGCCCATTTCCGGGCGGTCTTGCCGACTGTCTGGGAGTAGATGCCCGACACGGCCCCTCGCTTGGTCGAAGTGAGCATGCTCATCGTCCGTTCCTCCCGCCCTGCGCCCGCGCGTTTCCGTTCTCTTCCAGCGACAGGATGGCCTGGATTAGCTGGGTGCGCTCCCGGCTGATCTGCTGCCGCAGGGCCGCGTCCTCTTCGAGTGAGAAGTAGCGGCGGCCGTCCACCCACGTCTGCTCAGCCCGCGTGAACTGCGAGAGCGGGTTGCCATTCCAGACCACGAAATCGGCGTCCTTGCCGGGTTCGAGAGACCCGACCCGGTGATCGATCGCGATGGCTTTGGCGGACCCGCTGGTGACTGTGGAGAGCGCCTGCTCCTCGGTGAGTCCGGTCCGGAGCAACTTGCCCGCCTCCCAGTTCATTCGGCTGGCGATCTCACTGTTGTCCGAGTGGAGCGACGTCGTCACTCCGGCTTCGATGAGTATGCGGGCGTTGTACTTGGTGGCGTCGTACGCCTCCATCTTGAAGGCGCCCCAGTCGCTCCACACCACCGCGGCCACGCCTGATGCGGCCAGCTCCGGAGCGATCTTGTACGCTTCGACCCCGTGCTGCAGCGTCTGCACCCGGAACCCGAATTCCTCGGCAAGGCGCACTAACGCCAGAAACTCGTCGGCCCGATATCCGTGCGACGATATCAGCAGCTCCTGGCCGAGAATGTCCAGGATGGCTTCCATACGGAGGTCACGGCGCGGCGGAATTCCCTCCCCGCGCTCCTCCCACCGCTGCCACTCGCGCTGATAGTCGCGGGCGGCCATGAAGTGGTCGCGGATGATCTCCTGGGTTCCCATGCGGGTGTCGGGATAGCGACCCTGGCGCCGCTTCGGGTTCTCGCCGAGCGCGAACTTCACGGTCCGGGGCGCGTCCTCGAGCTTGAGGTCCTCGGGCAACCCGCCCCAGCGCATCTTCACGATCACGTTTTCGCCGCCGATGGGATTGGCCGACCCGTGCTTGATCATGGCGCTCGTGAGCCCACCGGCCAGCTGGCGGTACATCCAGATGTTGTTGTGGGTCACCACGTCACCCATCTGCACCTCGGGCACGATCGCGAAGCCGCTCTCGTTGACCGAGCTGACGCCCGA
>JAHEKN010000188.1:0-5013 GCA_024638305.1 Gemmatimonadota bacterium
ACGGCGTCGCCCCCGACGGACAGGTGGGGCACCTCGCTCCCCACGCCGGTCGGCATCGCCATCTCGGTCCATTCCAACGGCGACGCGTCTCGTTCCACACCGCCGCCGCACGCGGCGGCGACGACGGTGAGGAGCACGGCGGATGCCGCGAGCCCCCGCCGGACGAGTGTCCGGAACCGCGCCCCTGGATCGTTAAACTGCGT
The DNA here is from genome assembly GCA_024638305.1 of Gemmatimonadota bacterium. GTDB lineage: Bacteria > Gemmatimonadota > Gemmatimonadetes > Longimicrobiales > Gaopeijiaceae > JAHEKN01. The sequence continues at coordinate 204 of JAHEKN010000188.1, forward strand.
TGCCGAGAGTGTGTCCAGGCCCGACCTTGCCGTCTGGAATCCTTTGGGCTCCCCCGCGTACTTGTTCACGTGGCGGCGGCTGGACCAAACGTCTCGGCCGCTGTGTATGTCCCTAGCGTAAAGGTCCCCACGGTCGGAGGCCGGACGTCGGTCCTTCGGTCCCTGCGAAGAGGTAGTGTTCATGTCAGGGTTCTCCGCCTCCGGGCGTTGGGCTGGGATCGGGCTGGTGCTGGCCGCCATGGTGGCGGGTTCTGCCGCCATTCCGACCTCCGCCGCGGCGCAGTACTTCGGACGCAACAAAGTCCAGTACGACGACTTCGATTTCAAGATTCTCCCGACGCCGCACTTCGACATCCACTTCTACCCCGACGCGTCGCGGGCCATCGAGGACGCGGCCCGGATGGCCGAACGGTGGTACGAGCGGCTGGCCCGGACGTTCCAGCACGAGTTCGCGCGCAAGAAGCCGGTCGTGCTTTACGCGGACCACCCGGACTTCCAGCAGACCAACACGCTGAGCGGGACGTTGAGCGAGGGGACCGGCGGTGTGACCGAGTCCATCAAGAACCGTGTCATCATGCCGCTCGCCGGTGCCTATTGGGACACGGACCACGTCCTCGGCCACGAGCTGGTGCACGCTTTCCAGTACAACATCGCCCAATCCCGGCAGGGGGGCGGGTTGCAGTCGCTGGTTCGGCTCCCGCTCTGGATGATCGAGGGCATGGCCGAGTACCTGTCGGTGGGCCGTGACGACCCGCTGACCGCCATGTGGCTGCGCGACGCCGTCCTCCGCGACGACATCCCGACGGTCGAGCAGCTCACCAAGGACCGGAAGTACTTCCCGTACCGCTTCGGACAGGCATTTTGGGCCTATGTGGGCGGCACCTACGGGGACGACGCCGTGGTCGACCTGTTCCGCAGGTCCCTGCGGATCGGGCCGGAAGGGGCCATGGAGCAGTTGCTCGGGCTCGAGCACGACACGCTCTCCGCCCAGTGGCACGAGGCGCTCGAAGAGTTCTACACGCCGCTCATGGAAGGCCGGACCCCGCCGGAGCAGTCCGGAACGGAGATCCTGTCCCCCGAGACCGGCTCGGGCTCGCAGAACGTCTCCCCGGCCGTGAGCCCGGACGGGCGCTACGTAGCGTTCCTGTCCGAGAAGGACCTCTTCTCGGTGGACCTGTTCCTGGCCGACGCGCAGACGGGCGAGATCATCCGCAAGCTGTCGAGCGCCAACGCCGATCCGCACGCGGACGCGATCCGGTTCATCGACTCGAGCGGCTCATGGTCGCCGGACGGTCGGCAGTTCGTGTTCGTCGTGTTCGCGGGCGGCAACAACGAGCTCGTGATCATCGACGCGGAGAACGCCGACACCGAACAGCGCATCGCTGTCGAGGGCGTGGGCGCCATCTCGAACCCGGCGTGGTCCCCGGACGGAGCCCAGATCGCGTTCTCCGGCCAGGCGGGCGGTGTCTCCGACCTCTACCTGGTCGATATCGCGAGCGGAGCGGTGACGCGGCTCTCCAACGACCGCTACGGCGATTTCCAACCATCGTGGTCGCCCGACGGTGAGACGCTCGCGTTCGTGAGCGACCGTGGCCCGAGCACGGATTTCGAGCGGCTCGTCTACAGCAAGCCGCAGATCGCCCTGATGACCGTACGGACCGGTCAGGTCGAGGTGCTCGACCTCTTCGGCGAAGCCAAGCACATCAACCCGCAGTACGCGCCGGACGGCCGCAGCCTGTACTTCATCTCCGATCAGGACGGCTTCTCGGACATCTATCGGTATACGTTCGACCAGCAGGAGATCCGGCGGGTCACCACGCTCGCCACCGGGGTCAGCGGAATCAGCTGGATGTCCCCGGCCATGAGCGTCGCCAAGGACGCCGGAACGGTGGTGTTCTCGCTCTTCACCGAGCGCGAGTTCCACATCTATGCGCTCGACGTGCAGCAGGCCGAGGAAGTGGTCGTGGCCGGCGCGAGCGAGAACAACCCTGGCCGCAAGCTGCCGCCTGCCGATGGCAGGCCGGTGCAGCGCGTGACGGCCTACCTGACGGACGCGGAGACCGGCCTCCCGCCCGTGGGCGCGTATCTGGCGGCCGATGCCGAAGAGTACGACTCCAGCCTCGGTCTCGACTTCGTGGGTCAGCCGAGCATCGGGGTCGGGCAGGACGCCTTCGGTGGGGTGCTGGTCGGCGGCGCTTCGGCGTACTTCTCCGACATGCTCGGGAACCGGCGGCTCGGGGTTGCCGTGCAGGCGCAGGGCACGTTCAAGGATCTGGGCGGCCAGTTCTTCTACCAGAACCTCGCCGACCGCTGGAATTGGGGCGTGTCGGGCGGACGGATCCCGCTCCTCTATATCGGGGCGTTCGGGCAATTCCTACCGGGCGGGCGACAACAGGTCGTGCTCCAGAGACAGCGGATCTTCCTGGACTCGTTCGCCGGAACCGTGGCGTACCCCTTCACGTCGACCCGTCGCGTCGAGTTCTCGGCCGCCCTCATCCGGTATTCCTACGATCTGGAGGAGGAGACGCAGACGTACGACCAGTTCGGACGGTTGATCGACTACACGCGCGAGTCGCGCAACGAGCTGGCCCCGCCCGCGCTCAACCTGGCCTCGGTCTCCGCGGCGCTCGTGAACGACTGGTCGTTCTTCGGCTTCACCTCGCCGCTACGGGGCGGACGCTCGCACATCGAGCTCGAAGGGACCACCGGGACGGTCGACTTCCTGACGGTTACGGCCGACTATCGCCGCTACTTCAGTCCGGCGAGCCTGTTCACCGTCGCCTTCCGTGGTCTCCACTACGGGCGCTACGGCAACCAGGAGATGGAGGACCGGCTGAACGAGATCCCGCTCGGATACGAGACGTTCATCCGAGGCTACGCCCCCGAGTCCTTCACCGGAGCCGAGTGCACGGTGATCGAGGGGTCCGATAGCTCGTGCCCCGAGTTCGCGCGGCTGTTCGGGCACCGGATCGGCGTCGCGAGCGCCGAGGTCCGGGTCCCGTTCCTCGGAGTCGAGGAGCTCGGAGTCCTCAACTTCCCGTTCCTGCCGACCGAGCTGGTGGCGTTCGCGGACATGGGCATGGCCTGGAACGCGGATTCCCCGCTCCAGTTCAAGTTCGAGCGTGACGACATCGATCGCGTCCCGGTGTTCGCGGCCGGATTCTCGGCCCGGACCAACGTCCTCGGGTTCCTCATCCTCGAGACCTACTACGCCTATCCGTTCCAGCGGGCCTCGAAGGGGTGGCACTGGGGCTTCAACCTGGCTCCGGGCTGGTAGCGTGGCACCGCTCGCCTGGTAGGATCTGGCCGGGTACGGAGCGGACAGTCACATGAAGACGGGGGGCTCCGGGAGAGCCCCCCGTCGCCGTTTGGACCTCTAGTAGACCGTAACCGATGTAACGTTGACATCCTGAGCGCGATGCATCCTCCGGAAGCGGCGTCGGAACTCCTTGCCATAGCTACGGCTATGCTGCGTCGTTCCTCCTGGCTCCAAAGGCGCCTCGCGCTCCTCTGTGTGCAACAAACATCGGATACGGTCCACTAGAAGACCGAGATGCGGATGTAACGCCGCGGGTTCTCGCGGATGTCGTCCAGGAGCAGTTGGGCGCTTTCCGCCGCGTCGCTCAGACGGGCGTAGAGCTCGTCGTCGGTCGAGAGCCGCCCGAGGGACCCTTCCCCGGCCGCCATGCGCGCCAGGATCGTGTCGAGCGAGGTGGCCGCGCTCCCCAGCGCCGTGGATGCGGAGTTCAGGCGCTCCATGGTGGCCCGCGCCTCCGTAAGGGTCGCGCGGGCTTCAGGGCCCATGCCGGAGAGCTCATCGGCGGTTTCGTTCAGGCCCGCGGTCAACCGGGCGATCTCGGCGCCCTGTGTGCGCGTGAGGTCGGAGAGATCGACCAGGAGCGCGTTGAGCTGCTGAGCGCTGGACTGCACGGCGGTGACCGTCGGGTCGGAAAGGAGCAGCTCGATCCGGCCGAGGACGTCCTCCGCCTTGCCTCCGAGCTCCTCCACGGTGGACATGAGCCCGGTCGCGCTTTCCCCGGGGATCACGCCACCACCTGAGACCATGTTGCCCGACGTCCCGCGGAGGACCTCCACCGTCACGCCGCCCAGCAGGCCGCTCGGTGAGAGCCGCGATCGGGAATCCACCGGGATCTCCCACTCACCCTCGATCTCGAGTGTGATGTCGACGCCGTCGTCGCGGATCCCGAAGCGATGGACACGGCCGATGTTGACGCCCTTCATCTGCACGGGATCGCCCCGTCGGATGCCGGAGGCGTCTTCGACGTGCGTCAGCACCAGGTACCGCCCTCGGAACGTGGACGGATCCGTCATCAGGAACAGCACGGTCATGAACCCGACCAGACCCAGCAGCACGAACACACCGACGCGGAATTCGTTGGTTCCGGCCGCGGGCGGAATGGCCCCCTTGAGCTCCGCGTCCGAAGGTCCCGTCCTCTCCCCGTTGTCCACAGCTCCCCCGTCCTAGAACCGAGTTGTCACGTAACGTCGAGCACGTCGAGCGCGGCTTCCGCCGCCGCCCGGTCGATGAACGCCTGCACCACCGGGTCGTCGCTCGCCCGGAACGCCGTTGGTGACCCGCAGAAGCGTAGCCTTCCGCCCTCGAGCATCGCCACCCGGCCGCACATGTCCAGGCCTCCCTCGACGTCGTGCGTCACGATCACCGAGGTCACTTCCAGGTCCCGCGAGAGCCGGATGATCAGTCGCTCGACGGCCGCCGTGTTGATGGGGTCGAGACCCGTAGTGGGCTCGTCCCAGAGCAGGATGGCGGGCCGGCCCACGATGGCGCGCG
>JAHEKN010000188.1:5025-6830 GCA_024638305.1 Gemmatimonadota bacterium
TCCCCACGCGCTTCTTCATGCCGCCCGACAGCTCCGCGGGGAACTTTGCGAGCACATGGGCCGGCTCGAGGTTGACCAGATCCAGCGCGTCCCACACGCGACGGCCGATCTCCATTCGCGAGAGGCGACGGTGCTCATCCTCGGGGATCCCCATCCCCACGTTCTCGAACACGTCTACGGAATCGAAGAGTGCCGCGTTCTGGAACACATACCCGACCATGTCGCGGATCTTCCTCAGGTCGTCGTCGTTTCCGAAGAACACCGACCGCCCCCCCACGGACACGTCGCCCAGATCCGGTCGGATGAGCCCGATCGTGGTCTTGAGGAGCACGCTCTTGCCCGTGCCGGACGGCCCGAAAATTCCAAACATCTCGCCGCGCTCCACGGTGAAGCTCACCCCGGAGAGCACCGGCAAGTCGAAGGCCTTGTGGACGTCCCGGTAGGTGATCACGAGGCGCCCCCTTCGGAGCAGTCGCTTCCGCCCATCCAGGACTGCGCGCTCTGCACGCGGGCGGTCCCGGCCGAAAGCGCGGTGGTGGGTCTCTCGCGGGTCATTGGAGGAACAGCGGGGGGAAGAGGGCGTCCAGAATCAGGACCGTCAGCGTCATGAACATGACCGAGGCCGTCGTTGTTCGGCCCACGCCCGATGCGCCGCCCGTGGTTCGGAGACCCATGTGCACGGCGATCAGCGGGATGGCAAAGCCAAACGTGACCGCCTTCATGAACGAGTAGAAGAGGTCCCACGAGTGCCAGAACAGCCGTGCGCCGTACAGGAACGACTCGAAGCCCAGTCCCGCTGTCATCTGGGCCGAAACCATGCCGGCGAACACCCCCACGATGTCGGCAATCCCAACCAGAGCGGGAACGATGAGGATGCCGGCAATGAGTCGCGGCGCGGCGAGGATTGCGACGGGGTCCCGACCCAGCGAATGAAAAGCGTCGATCTGCTCGGACACCTTCATCGTGCCGAGCTCCGCCGTGATCCGGGCGCCGACCCGCCCTACGAGGACGATCGCGGTGAGCACCGGCCCGAGCTCCAGGATGATGCTCGTCATCACCACGCTGCCAAGCACGTAGAGCGGGATCGAACCGGTGAACTGGTAGCCGCCCTGTTGGCTGGTGACGATGCCCGAGAGCACCGCAGTCACCATCACGATGGGGATGGACTGCACTCCCATCACGTAGATCTGCCGCAGGACCGACCGGAACGAGACCTTGAGCGCCGCTACCGAGACGCAGATCTGCCAGAAGAGGATCCCGAGCTGGCCGGCGTGCTCGGCAGTGAGCCGCGAGACACGTCCGGTTGCCGCGATCCAGTTTCCGATGGGTCCCATTGGGGGATGGCGTCCGTGCGCCGACGTCCGGAAGACAAAAAAAGGGGAAGGGCGGCGGCGACCACCCTTCAGTCCGCGCCCGTCTACCCGCGGCGGGCGGTCGAAGGTTCATCCGCTTCTCCCAGAAATCAACCGCCTGAGGAATCGATCGCGCGTGGGCTGCCGGAGTCGCCTCCCGACGCCCGTTGATCGTCCTGCTCGCTTGCGCTAGGCTGGCTCCTCACGGCACCCGTCCCTCTTCCTCGTGGCTCATGCGATCCTGGCGACTCCTCGACGACTCCCGACCGATCGGTCTGCGCTCATCAGCGGGTGCTGCACATGACGCGCTTCACGCCCGGCGAACCGACGCGGGCCCCGCTCTGCTCCTGGCCGCGGCGATGATCATCCTGGGCGCGGCTTGGCCGGCCCCGGCCTCGGCACAGGCAGCTTCGGAGCACGATGCGCTCGTTCGGGCCCTCATGTCGGAGCCGG
>JAHEKN010000034.1 GCA_024638305.1 Gemmatimonadota bacterium
CGCGAGGTCTTCGGTCACATCCATCTCGTAATTGTGGCCGTGCCAGTTGGCGTTCGCGCAGTCCCCGAAGACCTCGCGGTTGCGCTCGTCCGACCACTCGGGCTTGTGGAGCCGGTGGGCGGCCGAGAAGTGGAGTCTCCTGGTGACGCGGACGCGTGCCATGTCGGGTCGGTTGCCGGAGCGTGCGGTTACGAGATCGGCGGGGGTGGTCGTGCGACTACACCGGTGTCCGACCGAACGGTCCAGACGCCGAGGCCGAGCCGGCCCCGGGTGACAACGAAAAGGCCGACGCCCCAGTGAGGCGTCGGCCCATCGAGTTGGTCGCACTCAAGGCTTTATTGAAGCCCGGGCAAAATTCAAAGGTGACTCCTCCGGCGCTTTCGCAGTCCCCGGCGGGGCAGGACGTCTGCGCAAGAAGCCAAGTCCCGGCTTCGCAAGTGTTGGCTCAATAATGGTTCCTCGAGCACGCCAAGCTTCGACAATATAGCGCTAAGGAAGAACTGTGCCAGCGCTGCCCTCAACCGAGGCTCCGCGGGACACGCCGCCGCGGGCCGAAACCCGACGTGCCGGGCCGCCCGACGACTGCGTTTCCTGGCCCCTCGTCTGAGTGTCTCCCATCTTGGACGGACCGTCCGTGACGCCTCCAGCCGAGCGCCGCGCATGCCGGAACTGACCGACTGCTCCGCCCGCCCAAGGGGGTTCCGAAGGTGAGCGACGCGCTCTCCCGCCTGAGGGCGGCCCTTTCGGACCGCTACCGGATCGAGGGCCAGATCGGCGAGGGCGGCATGGCGACCGTCTACCTGGCCGAGGACGTGAGGCACGCCCGCAAGGTGGCGCTCAAGGTCCTGAGGCCGGAGCTCGCCGCGGTGGTCGGCTCCGAGCGCTTCCTGGCCGAGATCAGGACGACCGCCAACCTGCAGCATCCCCACATCCTCCCCCTGCACGACTCCGGAGAAGCGGACGGCTTCCTGTACTTCGTCATGCCGTACATAGCGGGCGAGTCGCTCCGGGAGTACCTGGACCGCGTGAACCAGCTGGCCGTCGAGGAGGCTGTCCGCATCGCCGAGAAGGTCGCTTCGGCGCTCGAGCACGCGCACGGTCAGGGTATCGTCCACCGCGACATCAAGCCCGGCAACATCTTGCTGAGCACGGACGGCGAGCCACTCGTGGCGGATTTCGGGATCGCGCTGGCAGTGGCGCAGGCCGGGGGCGCCCGGGTCACGGAGACGGGACTCAGCCTGGGCACCCCGCACTACATGAGCCCAGAGCAGGCCGCGGGCGACCGGAACGTGGACCCGCGCACCGACGTCTACTCGCTCGGGTGCGTGTTGTACGAGATGCTGGCCGGTGATCCCCCGTACCAAGCCAGCACCGCTCAGGCGGTGCTCGCCAAGATCCTCACGGATCCCGCGCCCACGCTCCGCAGCGTTCGCAACTCCGTCCCCGTTCACGTGGACGCGGCGGTCCGCTGCGCGCTCGAGAAGATCCCGGCCGACCGCTTTGCGCACGCGTCCGAGCTCGCGCACGCGCTGCGTGATTCCGGGTTTCGGCACGGTGAGGAAGGGGACGCTTCCGGCACCCCGACGACGCGGTCCCGGGTGGTCCGCGCCGCCAACGCCGCGGCAATCGGGGGACTGGCCGCGCTTTCGCTGTGGCTTTGGCTGGGGTCAGGCAGTCCCGCGTCGGACCCGCAACTCCTCAGCCGCACCTCGATCCCCTACCCCGAGGGCCTGGTCGTCCAGCTACCGTTCGCGTCCTTCCCGTTCGACCTGTCCGAGGACGGCAATCGGTTGGCTTTCGTGGGGGTCGAGGAGGGGCAGCCACTCCTGTACGTGCGCGACCTCGATGCGGACGAGGCGGTCCCCCTGAGCGGTACCGAAGGGGCCCGGGATCCGTTCTTCTCGCCGGGACCGGGAGACTGGATCGGGTTCTTTGCCGAGGGGGAGCTGCGCAGGGTCTCGGCCGACGGCCGCACCGTCCAGACGATCACTCGGGTGGAGCGTCCCACCGTGGGCGCGAGCTGGGGCCCCGATGGCTCCATCGTGTACGCGGTGCCTCCGGACAGCCTGTTCGGGGTGGATGCCGAGGGCGGAATCCCCATGTTGCTCGACGTGCGGATCGAAAGCGATGGCGAGGATCCGCTCGCCGGGTCGACTGGGGGCCTCTCGTACCCGGACCACCTGCCGGGGTCGAGGCATCTGCTGGCTAGGGGATCCGACGCCGTCATGCTCGTGGATCTCGAGACGCGAACCGCCCGCCGGGTCCTGGACAGGGGTACGAGGCCCACCTTCGTTGCGGGCAAGCTGGTGGTTACGGTTACGGGCCAGATCTCGGCCGTGCCGTTCGATCTCGACCGCCTGCAGGTCACCGGCACTGCGGTCACGGCGGTGGAGACGCCGAGGCGGGTCCCGGGGGCTCCAGTAGTCCTGGCCCGTTTCGATCGCCACGGCAACATGGCGTACATCGATGGCCGCTTGGAGCGCTCGCTCGTCCTGGTGGACCGGTCCGGTCGCGAGGATCGAGTCTTGACTCGGGAGCGGCGCGGATACCGGGCCCCGAACGTGTCGCCCGATGGGTCGGAGATCCTGGTCTCGGTCCAGCCAACACCGGACGAGATCTGGGCCATCGACATGGCCCGCGGGCTGAGCGAGCCCCTCATGGTCTCGGATGTCCACTCGATCATGCCCGTCTGGGATCCGGGCGGCCGGCGCTTCGCCCTGAACCGCGGAGGAGAGGTGCTCCTGGTCGATCGGTCGACACTTGCGACCGGGCCGCCGATTCGTCGGACCGGACCCATCTTCCCGATCTCGTTTCACGGGGACCACCTCTTCCTGAACGCGGTGCCGCCGGGGGCCTCGACCAGCCAAACGGACATCCACTGGGTCGACCTTTCCGTCGACTCCATGGCACGTCCCCTTATCGAAGGGCCGACCCGGGACGAGAATCCGCAGATTTCGCCGGACGGCCGCACCCTGGCATTCACCAGTGACCGCTCGGGGACCGATGAGGTCTACGTAGTCTCGTGGCCGGACATGAGGAATCTCGGACGGGTCTCCCGCGGCGGCGGCCGGGAGGCGCTCTGGGCCAGGGATGGGACCGAGCTGTTTTTCCTTTCCGGCAACCGCATCATGGCCGTCGACGCCACGCGGGGCTTCCCGGCCCCGGACCCTGTCGAGCTGTTCCGGGGCGACTGGGATCTGGTCCCCAGCAACAACTGGGACGTCACGCCCGATGGTAAGTTCGTGTTCGTCCGCGGGCCGCCGGGCTCGATGCGCGAGTTCAAGTACGTCGCGAACTGGGCATCGCAGTTCCGGTAGCAGAGTCATGTCGCAACCGCCCAGAGACTGCCCGTTTTGCTCGATCCTGTCGGGGGACGAGCCCGCCAGCATGGTGCTCGAGACCGATCGCGTCGTCGCGTTCATGGACGCACGGCAGTTCCATCCGGGCCACGTCCTGATCATCCCCCGCGCCCACGTGGCCGACATCCGCGACCTCGACCCGGCCGATGCCGGCCCCCTGCTGAACGCCGTCGCCAGGGTCGCCCGGGCGGTGGACGCCGCGTACCCTGCGGAGGGGCTCTCCGTGTGGCACTCGGTGGGCCCGGCAGCCAACCAGGAGGTGCCGCATCTCCACATCCACGTACACCCAAGGATTGCAGGAGACGGGCTGCTCCGCGTATACCCCTCGGCGCCCCGGGAGCCGCCGCGGAGCGAGCTCGACGCCCGTGCGCACCGGATCGCGAGCGTACTCTCCGAGACAGACGCAGATGGAGGCGAACGGATGAGGAACCCCGGATGAGACTGAGCGCCAACGACCCCAGGCGTGGACGTCGGCCGGCCGCGCTGGCCGGGGCGATGCTGGTCGTCCTCGGGGCCTGCGAGGCCCCACCTCCCTCCGCCTCCTCCAGCCGCGCCCAGGTGGACTCCGTCTTCGCCGCGTTCACGGCCGCTGGGTCACCGGGCGCCTCCGTCATGGTGGTCCGGGATGCCGAGGTCCTGCACGCGGCCGGCTACGGCCTGGCCGACCTGAGTGATGGAGCTCCGCTCCGACGGTCCACACCCGTGCGCTTGGGCTCCGTCTCGAAGGCGTTCACCGCAATGGCGGTTGTCATTCTCGAGGAGCGCGGGGATCTGGACTTCGACGATCCCGCGGTCCGCTGGGTCCCGGAGCTCGCCCGCTTCGAGCGCGTGACCATCCGGCACCTCCTGAACCACACGTCGGGGCTGCCGGACTACTACGGGGACAGTCCACTGGGCGAGATGGGCACGTCGGCCGACCGCCAGGGGCCGCTACAGAACGCGGAGGCCATCGCCACGTACGAGACGTGGGGTGAGCCGCCCTTCCCACCGGGGGAACGATACGCGTACAGCAACCCCGGCTACGAAGTGCTCGGGCTGATCGTGGAGCGGGTGTCCGGGCTCACCTTCGCGGAGTTCCTGCAGAGGGAGATCTTCACGCCCCTCGGCATGTCGACCGCGTCCGTCCGCTACCTGCCCGAGACGGTCATTCCCGGACGGGCCATCGGGTACTCGCCGAACGAGGGCGACGGGGGATGGCGGGAGAACGACGACCACTGGGGCAACTGGCTGATGGGCGCCGGGGGGGTGTACGCGTCCCTCGACGACCTCTACCAGTGGGACCAGGCCCTGCACCGCTGGTCGGCCGCGGGTGAGCGGACTACTCAGGCGTTTGCTCCCGCCAGACTCAACGACGGGTCGGAGTCGGACTACGGGTTCGGATGGAATCTGTCCGACAGGTTGGATCGTCGAGCCGTCCACCACGAGGGTGGTTGGGTAGGCTTCCGGACGTCTCTGATCCGCTTCCCGGAGGAGCGCCTCACCGTGATCGTCCTGTCGAATGCCTCGGCTGCGGCCGGCGATCTCGCGGACTCGACGGCCGCGATCTTTCTGCGGGAGCGCTAGCCAGCGCCAAGGCCCCGCTCCGGCTCGCGCCTCGGGTCGAACCCCGCTAGCCTACGCGCCTCCGACGATATCTGGTCCGGAACGGCAGGCCACCACGCATCGCCATCCAGACAATCGCGGAGACGCACGGCTGTCACTAGGCGAACACGACTGTCACCAGACGAAAAGGGAGCTCGGTATGTCGCAAGCGGTTTCATGGAGCCTTCAGATGTTGGTTCGCGACGGGTGTCTCGACGACGCCCGGGCATTGGTGCCGGAAATGGTGGCCGCCACCCGTCGGGACGAGCCGGGAGCGCTCACCTACGAGTATTTTCTCAGCGAGGACGGGAGCTCCTGCCACATATACGAGCGCTATGCCGATTCCCAGGCCGTGATGGCTCATCTCGGGAACTTCGGGACCCACTTCGCGGACCGCTTCATGGCGTGCTTCGAACCGACGTCCCTTTCGGTCTATGGGCCGGCGAGCAACGAGGTCAGGGACGCCCTGGCGGGGTTCGGTGCCACCCACCTGGGTCTCCTGGCTGGGTTCAGCCGCTAGACCCGTGGACTGAAGCGGGCGCGGCGCCACACGTCGCGCCCGCTTCTACTCCGGAAGCCCCGGCTCCGTCATCCCGCGAACGTCCAGCGCCCCGTCGAGCTGGTCCTCGGGAAGGAGCTGGCGCTCCTGCACCACTTCGCGCACGGACACACCCCGCCGAGCGGCCTCCTTGGCCACCTTGGCCGCCTCGTCGTAGCCGATGTACGGATTGAGTGCGGTGGCGATCGACGGGTTGCGCTCGAGCAACTCCCTGATCCGGGGTTCGTTGGCTTCGATGCCGGTGACGCAGCGGTCGGTGAACGCGCGTGCGGCCCCGGAGAGGAGTTGGATGGAGTCGAGCAACGCTTCCACCATGACCGGCATCATGACGTTGAGCTCGAAGTTGCCCCGCTGACCTCCGACCGTGATCGCGGTGTGGTTCCCCATGACGCGCGCACAGACCATCATGAGGGCCTCGGCCATGACGGGGTTCACCTTGCCCGGCATGATCGAGCTCCCGGGCTGGACGGCCGGGATGCGGATCTCGGACAACCCCGACGTGGGGCCGCTGGCCAGCCAGCGGATGTCGTCGGCAATCTTCATGAGGCTCGTCGCGACGGTGTTCAGGGCACCCGACGCGCTCACGACGGCGTCCCGGCCCCCCTGCGCCTCGAAGTGGTCGTCTGCCTCCCGAAACGACGCGCCCGCCATCTCCTGGATCCGCGCGACGGTGCGGCCGGCGAACTCGGGGTGCGTGTTGATCCCGGTGCCGACCGCGGTGCCGCCCAGAGCGACTTCGGCGAGCTCGTCGGAAGCGCGGCGGACGCGGTCGATCCCCTTCCTGACCTGGGCCGCGTAGCCGCCGAACTCCTGTCCCAGCCGCACCGGTGTCGCGTCCATGAGGTGCGTCCGGCCCGATTTCACGATGCTGTCGAACTCGGATGCCTTCGCTTCCAGGGCCGCTGCGAGGGCTGCGAGCGCCGGAGCGAGGTCCTGCTCGATGGCTACGCGCGACGAGACGTGGATGGCCGTGGGAATCGTGTCGTTCGAGGACTGGCCGAAGTTGACGTGATCGTTGGGGTGCACGCGCGGATCCCCGCCGAGTATTTGCGTGGCCCTCGCGGCGATGACCTCGTTGGCGTTCATGTTGGTCGAGGTGCCCGAACCGGTCTGGAAGACGTCGATCGGGAACTCGTCGTCCCAGCGCCCTTCGGCCACTTCGGAAGCGGCCCGCTCGATGGCTCCCGCGATCTCCGCGTCCAGGTTGCCGAGCTCCCGATTGGTGCTCGCGGCTGCCTGCTTGATCCAGCCCATCGCCTGGATGAAGCGGCGCCCGAAGCGCCGGCCCGAAATGGGGAAGTTTTCGACCGCACGCTGCGTCTGCGCGCCGTAGAGCGCATCCGCCGGAACGTCCACCTCACCGAGGGAATCCCGCTCCTTGCGGGTCGCACCCGACATGCTCTGCTCCTTATCTGGGCGTTGGGAGTGAAAGCTAACACCCGCCTCGCGGCCCCTGGAGCGGGCCGCCGGCCGAAGGCCGTGGGGACCGGAGCCCACTACCGCTGGGGTGGCCGCGTCGGCCTCAGCTCGACTCTGCTCGGCAGGGCGCGATCATCGTACCGGAGCAGGTCCACCACGGCGCGAGCCACGTCTTCGGACGCGAGCTTCCATGAAGCCGGGCCGGCGGATCGTCCGCTGAAACCGGTGTCCACGCTTCCCGGCATGACGAGGCTCACGCGAATCCCATCGTGGCGGAGGTCCAACATCATGGCTTCCGACAAGCCGACCAGCCCGAACTTGCTCGCGTTGTATCCGGACCCGCCGGCGAAGGGGTTCCGGCCCGCCAGCGAGCCGATGTTGATGATCCAGCCGCCACCCCGCGCGATCAAGTGGGGCACTACGGCCTTGGTGCAGTTGAATACTCCGCTCAGGTTGGTGTCGATCTGAAGCTGCCAGTCGTCCAGCGTGAGCTCCTGAATCGGAGCGAAACGCCCGACTCCGGCGTTGTTCACCAGGACGTCGACGCGTCCGAAGCGGCCCATGGTCTCGTCGGCGAGCCGCTGACAGTCGGCGGCGGAACGCACGTCGCACACCGCTCCGAGGACCCGGCCTGGGTCCGCGGCTCGCGCGAGCTCGGCCGAGACCGCTCCGACGTCCGCCTCGGTCCGAGCCGAGACCACCACGTCCAGTCCGGCTTCGAGCAACGCCTCTGCGACCGCTCGTCCGATGCCCTTGGTCCCTCCGGTGACGATGCCCACACGCCGGGACGGTTCCGACACTGGCTCCTCCTTCCGCGTTTTCGGTAGCTTGCTGCCCATGGGCAAGCGAGCGGAGCCTCCCCGGAACGGCAAGGTGGCGTTGGTGACCGGCGGCGCCATCCGGGTAGGGCGGGCGATCTCGCTCGGGCTGGCCCGGGCCGGGTTCGACGTCGCCATCAACTATCACAGCTCGGAAGCGGAGGCCCAGGCTACCGCCGCCGAAATCACCGGGCTGGGGCGTCGCTGCCTCCTGGTGCGCGGGGACGTGGCGGACGCCGACGACGTGGCCCGCATCGTGGGCCGGGTCGGGGAGGGGCTGGGCCGTCTCGACCTGCTCGTGAACAACGCATCCATCTTTGGAGCGGGCCGACTACTCGAGCTGGACGAATCCGAGTGGGACCGGGTCCTGGCGGTCAATCTGAAGGGCCCCTTCCTGATGGTGAAGGAGGCCGCGGCCATGCTCGAGGACAGCGGCGGATCGATCGTGAACATCGTGGACGTGTCCGCCCTCGAGGCGTGGACCGGCTATCCGCACCACTCGGTATCCAAGGCGGGATTGCTCCACCTGACCCGGCTGATGGCCAAGGCACTGGCCCCACGCGTGCGCGTCAACGCCGTGGCGCCCGGCTCGGTGCTGCCGCCCGAGGGAACCGACGAGACCGAGCGCGAGCGTCTCCGACGGAAGACGCTGGTGGGCCGGCTGGGCTCGCCCGAGGATGTGGTCCGAACCGTCCTCTTCCTGGAGCGTTCGCCGTTCATCACGGGCGAACTGATCGTCGTGGACGGCGGGAGGAGCGTGCGCTAGCTCCGCCCGGGCCGCTTTCGCAGACGCGTCACGAGCCCGTCGCCCCAGTCCGTTCGAGGCGGAAGCGCGGCGTCAGCCGGCTTCGACGGGCGCCCCATGGTGGGAGAGCCAGCGCTCCGCTTCCAGCGCGGCCATGCATCCCGTGCCGGCCGCGGTCACGGCCTGGCGGTAGTAGCTGTCCATGACGTCTCCTGCCGCGAAGACTCCCTCGACGCTGGTGGCCGTGCGCCAGGCCTCGGCGGTCTGGACGTAGCCCGCCGCGTCCAGGGCGAGCTGACCGTCGAGAAACCCCGTGTTGGGGGTATGGCCGATTGCCACGAACAGGCCTCCGACCTCCAACCGGCGTCGATTGCCGGACACCGTGTCCTCGAGCTCCAGGGCCTGGATGGACTCATCACCCACTACGTCCACCACCCGCGTGTTCCAGAGCACCTCCGCCTTCTCGTCGGCGAGGAGGCGGTCCGCCATGATCTTGGACGCCCGCAGCTCGTCGCGTCGGTGGATGACCATGACTTTGGACGCGAACTTGGTCAGGTAGAGGGCCTCCTCCATCGCGGAGTCTCCGCCGCCTACCACGGCGAGCACCTTGTCGCGGAACACGGGCAGGGCCCCGTCGCACACGGCGCAGGCGGACACGCCACCCCCGGTCTGCGCCAGCCGCTGCTCGTTGTCGAGCCCGAGCCAGTTGGCCCGCGCGCCCGTGGCCACGACGACGGCGCGCGCCTCGATCTCGTCCGAGTACGAAGGCCGGAGCACGAACGGATGCGAGGAGAAGTCCACGCTGGCGATGTTCTCCATGACCGAACGCGTGCCGAAGCGCAGCGCCTGCTCCTTGAAGCGGTCCATCATCTCCGGACCCGTCACGCCCTCGGGAAAGCCCGGGTAGTTCTCCACGTCCGTCGTGAACATGAGCTGCCCCCCCGGAATCATCGTGCGGGAGGGCTCGCCCTCGTAGACCATCGGCTTGAGGTCCGCGCGGGCCGCATACACCGCAGCGGTCCAGGCCGCCGGCCCGGATCCGATGATCACCAGGGTTTCCTGCTTTCGCTCGCTCATGGGCTCTCGTCCGCGCTCCTGGCGCTACTTGTCCTTGAATATGGCGAGGTTCGTCGAATGGCCGGGGTTGACCCTAGCCGTGGGGTCGATCCGATGGACGGCGTTGTTCACCGCGATGCACGCCTCCGCGAACCCCGTGGCGATCAGGTCCAACTTGCCCTCGTACCCCACGATGTCCCCCGCCGCGTAAACGCCGGGGATGTTGGTCTCCATGACCTGGTCGACCAGGATGCGATTCTTGTCGAGCTCGAGGCCCCACGACTTCATCGGACCCAGGTCCGGCTTGAAGCCCAGGAAGGTCAGCACGGCGTCGAGCTGGAGGGTAGTGTCCTCGTCCGTGCGGTTATCGAATATCGTCGCGCCGGTCACTCGCCCGTCACCCAGGATCTCTCGAACCTCATGGAAAACGCGCAGGTCGACCTGACCTCGCGCGCTCGCGTTCATCAGGTCGTCGACCGACTTCTCGTGCGCCCGAAACCCCTCGCGGCGATGGGCCACGGTGAGCGATGCCACGCGGTCCTTGAGCATCAGGGTCCAGTCCAGGGCGGAGTCCCCTCCCCCCACGATCAGCACCCGCTTGTCGCGATACGCCTCCGGATCCTTGACGGCATAGTACACGCCCTTCCCGAGCAGCTCCGCATAGCCCGGACACTCCAGATGTCGAGGCTCGAAGGCGCCCTTCCCTCCGGCGATGAGCACCGTCTTCGTCCGATGCTCGCCGCTCGAGCCCTGAAGGACGAACCCGTCCCCGTTGCGCGAGAGCGTGTGCACCTCTTCGTCCAGAGCGACCTCGGGCCCGAACTGGAGCCCCTGGGCAGTGAGCTCCCGAGCCAGGTCCTTGGCCAGGATCTTGGGGAATCCACCCACGTCGAAGATGTACTTCTCCGGATAGAGCGCGGTGAGCTGTCCGCCCAACTCGGGCAGCGAGTCCACGATCTTGGCGGAGATGCCACGCATGCCCGCGTAGAAAGCGGCGAACAGACCCGTAGGCCCGCCGCCGATGATCGTGATGTCGAAGGTCTTGGAGGTCATGGATGGCCCACCGCGCCACGAGCGTGACCCGGCTCCTGGAGTAGGAGACTCACCTAGGATAACGGCTCCGGAGGTCAGATCAACCGATGTGGCGGGAGGATCCACCGGTCGGACGGGCCGCCCGCTCCAGGACCACCGATGGGCTTCGGCGCCGGCCCGGCGCGCCGACCCCTATCGTCGAGTCAGCTGGACTGGGAGGCCGGCCCCAGGAACAGCCCGGACTCCCGATAGCGCGCGATCCCGCGAACCAGGAGCAGCTTGACGCCGACCGCCATCGGTACGCCGATCAGCAGACCCAGGAACCCGAGGAAGAAACCCCCAACGGAGAGCGCCAGCACGACCCAGACGGGATGCAGCCCCACCGACTCTCCAACGATCCTGGGACTGATCACTGTGCCGTCCAGCCCCTGCGCCACGGCAAACACGACCGCCACCTTGATCAACGCCAGCCCGGGGTCCCCCGAGAGCAGCGCGATTATCACAGCGGGAATGAGGCTGAGGAGCAGCCCGGCGTAGGGGATGAGCCCCAGCACCGCCACGGTCGTCCCGAGCAGGAAGGCGTAGGGAAACCCAAGAAGCAGCAGCCCCACGGCCGTCAAGGCGCCCACGATCAGCGCGACCGTGAACTGACCCCGCAGGTAGGCCGCCAGATCATGGTCGTACTGTCTGGCAAACTCGAAGACGCCTGCCCGCCGCTGGACGGGAATCAGGTCGCCCACCCGGGCGACCACGCGGTCGTAGTCGCGGAGCAGGTAGAAGGTCAGGACAGGGGTTAGCACCACGTAGCCGAGCACCGAGAATACGGACCCGAGCCCACGGCCCAGGCCGAGCACGCCTGTCCACACGCCCGCGAGGATGACCTCGTAGCGCTCCCTCAGAAACGCCATCAGCGAATCGCCCTCGATGGCCCGCACCTGCTCGACGAGTACCGTCTCGTCGATGAATGGCAGATCGGTGCTGAGGATCCGGCCCTCCCAGCCCTCGATCCAGCCGGTCAGCCGCTCGATGGCCGCGGGCACGCCCTCGATGAGCTCGGCGGTCTGGCGTGCGATCGCGGGGAGGCCGATCAGGAACAGGAGTGCCAGGGCCCCAGCGACCGGGAGCGCCAGGAGGCCGATGGCCGCGCTCCGGCTCAGCCGTCCGGACGACAGCCGGTCCACCAGCGGATCGAGCACGTAGGCGAGCACCAGGGCCAGCGCGAAGGGGGCCAGCAGGAACCCCGTCGTGTCGAGCACCCAGAGAAGCGTGAGCGCGCCCGATACGAGGATGAGGGCCGTGTGACCGGGCGTGCCACGCAACGGCAGCGTGACCCCGACCAGCACCCAGAAGAGCAGGAACGGGGACAGGAACGACCCGAAGCTCAGGAAGAACAACACCGCCACGGCCAGCACGACGGCCCCGTAGAGATAGGGGGTCATGCGGCCGAATCCATCGATCATGAGCCGCCTCCGCCGGCCAACTCCAGGACGCGCGCGGCTTCGACGATCACGTCCCGTGCGTTCGCATACGCGATCTCCTCGATCGCGACGCTCAACGGGAACCAGCGACAGTCGGAGATCCCTTCGTCGGTCGCCGGCACCGGATCGCCGTAGCCGCTCTCCATCAGATAGAACTGACAGAACTTGTGCACGAGGACGCCCTTGTCTCGAAAGAACCAGTCGATCGTCTGGAGCACTTCCCCCACCACCTGACAGTCGAGCCCGGTCTCCTCGCGCACCTCCCGCAGCGCCGCCTCACGAGCGGTCTCACGGCGCTCGACGTGCCCTTTCGGGAGCCCCCAGTTCTCATAGGGATCGCGGATCAGAAGGACGTCGACCGCTTCGCCCGCCCTTCGGATCACCACACCCCCGGCGCTGTGTTCCTCCCGCGCGCGGGCCGGCGTGAGCGCCCGCTTCCGCTCCTTGCGCGTCATCAGAAGATGGACAGCCGGACGTAGCGGCGAGGGTTCTCGCGGAAGTCCTGGAGGAGGGCGTTCAGCTCGGCCAGGGCAGATTCGGCCCGGAACGCGAGCGCGGAGTCGGCAAACAGCCGGCCCATCGTCCCTTCGCCCGCCTCGAGCCGCCTCCCCAGCCGGTCGAAGCGCACGAACGCGGTGTCTGCCATGCGGATGGCGTTGTCGAGCCGGTCGGCCGTCTCGCCCAGCCGCCCCGTCGCGTCCCGCAGGTTCCTGATGGCCGTACGGGCGTCGACGACCAACGTGTCCGCGCTCCCCTGACCGAAAATGCGATTCACTTCGTCGAAGGACCCGCGCGCGGCCCGGGCAGCCAACCCGAACTCCGCCGCGGACGTCTGGATCTCGCCAGTAAGTCGGTCGAACGATTCGGCCTGTTGCGTCACCAAGGCGCTCAGGCCCTGACTCACTTCCCCGATGTTGTCGATCGCCGCCTTCATGTTGAGGGCCGTCTCCTCGGTGAACGCCAGCTCGACACGATCGGTGAGCACGGTGAGGTTTTCCGCGATCTCGTCGGCGGCCGCGGTCAGGCGAGAGAGGTCGGGGAGCGCGTATCCGGGGAGCACGTCCTCGTTCGCCACGTCGAAGAAGGCGTAGCGGGGGAACGCGGACCGCGAGACGATCTGTGCCTGCCAATCCCCGAACATCGACTCCGGGGCGAGCAGCACCACGGCGTCCGACGGCAGGGTGACGCTGCTGGTCACTCGCATCCGAACGCGGATTGCCTCCCCGGACGGCTCGACGACGATCTGCTCGACCCGTCCAATCTCGACGCCGCGCACCTTTACGGCGTTGCCCAACCTGAGCTGGCCCGCCTCCTCGACGAGGGCCTCGACCACCACGAGGTCTCCGCTCCAGTCGAAGTCCTTGAGGAAAAGGGCCCCCAAGACCGTGACCGTGAGAGCGGCGACCACCACGAGGCCCACCATGACTTCACGGCGATTCGGCGTTCTCACGTCACACCCTCCAAGAGCTCCGGACGCCCCTCCACGAAGCTGCGGACCACGGGATCCGTCGCCGACCGGAACTCGTCCGATGTGCCGACGAACCGGATGCGCCCCCCATACAGCATCGCTATGCGGTCCGCGGAGCGGTAGGCGCTGTGCAGGTCGTGCGTGACCATGATCCCCGTGACCGCCAGTTCATCGCGCATCCGTACGATGAGACGGTCGATGACGGTTCCGGTAACGGGATCGAGTCCGCTGGTCGGCTCGTCGTAGAGCAGGTAGGTGGGTTTCGTCGCGATGGCGCGGGCCAGGCCGGCTCGCTTGCGCTGTCCGCCCGAGAGCTCCGACGGATAGCGGGCGTCGAGGCCATCCAGCTCGACGAGCTCGAGACACTCGCGCACCCGTTCGTCGATGCCCGCCTGCGTGATGCCCTCCAGCCGCCGAAGACCCATCGCCACATTGTCGGCGATCGTCATCGAGTCGAACAGAGCCGCGAACTGGAAGACGTAGCCCACGTCTTGGCGCATCCTGACCAAGCCGTCCTTGGTCAGTCCGCCGACGACCTGATCGCCGACGCGGATCACGCCCCTCGATGGATGGAGCAGGCCCACGACCGATTTGAGCAGCACGGACTTGCCCGCCCCCGAGGGTCCGATCACGGCCAGCGTCTCGCGGTTGTTCGCGACCACCGTGACGCCGTCAAGGACCACCTTGGTGCCGAAGCTCAGGTGCACGTCCTCGACGTAGATGCCCATCGCGCGACTAGAGCAGCGTGGCCGCCCAGAAGGCGTCCAGCACCAGGATCACCATCGAGCTCACGACAACGGCCCGGGTCGCGGCTTTCCCCACGCCCTCCGCCCCACCGCCGGTCGTGAACCCCGCGAAGCACCCGATCGATGCGATGGCCGCACCGAAGCTGAAGGCCTTGATCAGGGCGAACTGGATGTCGAAGGGCTCGTAGAACAGCCGCAGCCCCCGCACGAACTCGTGCGTGGTGAGATCGAGCAGCGCGAGCGATGTCACCCACCCGCCGACGATGCCGAGCGCGGTCGCCAGGAACATGACGGCGGGAAACATGAGCGTACCGGCCAGCAGCCGCGGGAGCACGAGGTAGCCCGCCGGATCATACCCCAGTGTCTCGAGGGCATCGATCTGCTCGGTCACCCGCATGGTGCCGAGCTCGGCAGCGATGTTGGCGCCGACCCGCCCCGAAAGCGCGAGCCCCGTCAGCACCGGACCGAGCTCGATGATCATCGTCTTGCCGACCAGGGCGCCGACGAAGTAGGCAGGCACGGCGCCGGTGAACGTGTACGACGCCTGGAGCGCGAGCACGATGCCTGTGAACAGCGCGATGAACAGCGCGATCGGGACCGACTCCACGCCGATGCGCGCCATCTGGGGGACCACGTGGGGGCGCCAGAGGCCCCGCTGGGGAAGAGCCCGCACGGCCTGCCACACGAGCGTACCCCAGCGCCCGACGTATGCCGATGTCTCGATTACCGTGCGGCCCAGCCAGCCGAACGGTCGCAGAACCCAGATTGGCATGGACGAAGCTAGAGCCTCGGCGCCACCGGGGTCCACCGGCAGCGGTGGGTCGGACGGCACGTCTGGCCGTCAGCCCTCACGAGGCGGCTTGAGGCCATTCTCGAGGGTGAAGACGATCTCCTGCGGCTTCTTCTTCCGCCTCGAGCCGGGTTTCTGCGGCGCCGGCAGCTCGTACGTGACGGTGATGCGGGTGACCCGCGCGTCCGGATCCGACAGCACGATCTCGAAGTCGACATCCTCGGCAACCGAGCTGACGCTCGTACGGATCTTGTCTCCCGGGCTTGCCTCGCGGTGCCCGTTGGGATTCCGGAAGAGCTGCATCGTCGACTGGCGCCCGGATTTGAGCTTCCGGGTGACCTTGACCCGCCGGAGCCAGTCGGGTTGGTAGCCGATCTCGTACTCCTGCCCTCTCTGATCGACGCCTTTCCCGGTTCGATTGTGCCTCGGCACCGCTCCTCCGGCAGGGGTTGCGACGGGATGGGGTGGGTAGCTTCGGCGCCCCCGAAAGGCGTGTCAAGTTTGTCCCCGTTCGGGCGGTCGCCGAACCCCCTCCCCGACACTCCGCGCCGTCTTGACCGACCTGCGGGACGTCGATAACATCCGGCCAGCTTCTTGCCTCACGCACTTTCCAGATCCGTTCGGAGCCCAACCCCTCCGTAGCACCACCCGCCCACCCGGATTCCCCTCCGGGCGTCCAGGAGAACCCGTGGACCTTGCGGAGCTCAAGACCAAGGACGTCGGTGATCTGGAGGAGCTCGCCCAGGAGCTCTCCATTCCCGGGTACTCGGAGCTCGACCGCGACGACCTGATCATACGGATCGAACAGAACCTGAGGGAGACCGACCAGGCGCTCCGCAGCGAAGGGGTACTGGAGGTATTGCCCGAGGGCTATGGGTTCCTGCGCTCACCCGACTGGAACTACCTCTACGGCCCCGACGACATCTACGTCAGCCCCTCCCAGATCAAGCGTTTCGATCTCAGGACCGGTGACACCGTGGCCGGACAAGTCCGCCACCCCAAGGACGGGGAGCGCTACCTTGCGCTCCTCAAGGTGGAGAGCGTCAACGGCGACGATCCCGAATTCGCCAAGTCGCGCACCCCGTTCGACAAGCTTCGTCCCCGGTATCCCCACCGCCGTCTGCAACTGGAGCAGGGCACCGGCGAACCGGCCGACATCTCCGCGCGCGTGATCGACCTCATCGCGCCCATCGGCATGGGGCAGCGGGGGCTCATCGTCTCGCCCCCCAAGGCGGGAAAGACGGTGCTTCTCCAGCACATCGCCCAGTCGATCGCAGCCAACCATCCGGACGTACACCTCATCGTGCTGCTGATCGACGAGCGTCCGGAAGAGGTGACGGACATGGTGCAGCAGGTGAGGGGCGACGTGATCGCCTCCACCTTCGACGAGCCCGCCGAGCGGCACAAGCAGGTCGCCAACATGGTGCTCGAAAAGGCCAAGCGGCTGGTGGAGCAGGGCCGGGACGTGGTCATCCTGCTCGACTCCATCACCAGGCTCGCACGTGCGCACAACAGCACCATGCCGCAATCCGGGAAGATCCTCTCCGGCGGCGTCGACGCCAACGCCCTCCAGGAACCCAAGAGGTTCTTCGGGTCGGCGCGAAACATCGACGGCGGCGGCTCGCTCACGATCATTGCGACCGCCCTGATCGAGACTGGCTCCCGCATGGACGAGGTGATCTTCGAGGAGTTCAAGGGGACCGGGAACATGGAACTGCTCCTGGACCGGGCCATCTCCGATCGACGGATCTTTCCCGCGATCAACATCAACCGATCCGGGACCCGCAAGGAAGAGTTGCTGCTCGACGAGCAGGAGCTCAACCGCGTCTACCTGCTCCGCAACTTCCTGGCGGACATGCCGGCCGTAGAGGCGATCGAGTTCCTGCTGCAGCGCATGAGCCGCACCTCGAGCAATCAGGAGTTCCTCGATTCGATGGCCAGCGGTGCTTGAGCCTCCGCTTCTCGGACCCCTCTAGAAGAAGCGCCGGGACCGCTTACGCACGTCGATCACGTTGAGCCGGCCGGCACGCGCGAACGAGTGGGTGCCCTGGAGTCCGGCTTCCCAGTCCGGCGTGAGGTGCCCAATCTCGCGCTCCTCGTAGCGAGTGGGCGTCAGTTCGACGATCTCCATGAGTCGGAGGGACGACCCGTACGAGAGCGTGCAGTCCTGGGCGGGCCGAATGATCACCCCCTCGTGAACGAAGATCGGCCCGGCGGGTCGAGCCCGCGCCGCGTCCGAGACGACGGGGTTCATCGGATGGGGCGCCCAATCCCGGGATAGCGGCGAGGGTGCGGAGAACAGGAAGAGCTCGTCATGCGTCGAAGCGCCGGGGTGCTCGGCCATCCCCACGAACATCCACCAACGCCCGTCGTGCTCGAAGAGGGTGGCGTCCACGGCGCAGACCCCGGTCATGAGCGTACCGTCGAGCTCCCAAAGCCCGGGGAACTCCCGGCAGCGGTAGAGCTGGACTTCCCCGTGATCCGCGGTCTCGGGGATCATGTAGAGCTCTCCCTCCCACTCGAAGAGGAAGGGGTAGCTCAGGTGGTAGGGCTGTTCGATCACCCGTTCCGGCGAGGTGAACGTGCCGTCCTCCCTGAACTCCATGACCGCGATGTGCCCCATTTCGTCGTTCGGCTTCTCCTCGATGAAGGCGAAGTAGCGACCGTCGCGAAACACGACGTGGGGATCGGCCCAGAAGCGGTCCCCGGGCGGGACCACCTTCTTGTAACGCCAAGGTGCGCCCAGGACCCCGTCCCGGAACGAGAAGCGGAGCTGCCACTGCTCGCGGTAGAGCCGCCGAATCAGACCGAGGCGTACGTAGCGACCGATCCAGCGGAGCAGGAGCGGGATCATCTCGCGGTTCGTCGGTCGTACGAACAGTCGATTCGAGTAGAGGCTCACGGCCTGCTGTCCTGAGCGGTGGCGCTCGAGGAACGCTTGGCAGCCGTCCCGGGCCAGCTCGGCCAGCTTCCGGGGAATCATCGCAGCCGACTTCCAGTAGAAGTTGTTGCGGTTGAGGTTGGGCGACAGTGGGTGCGTGGCCGACCAGGAGCGGGCGAGCACGAGTCCGTCGTCCAGATCCTCGCTCAGGATCTGCAAGACCGATCCGGTGGTGCTCCAACCAAGGAAGACCTCCCAGTACCCGGCCGGTCCGCCGCGGTTGTATCGATTATCGCCGTGATGGTAGGACCAGATCCCCAGCGGTGCCGCCTTCAAGATGCCGCCGCGGAGAATGCGGAAACCGAGGCGGATGAACAGGTCGACTCCGGTGGCGCGCACACGCTCGAGATCGTCGCCTTCGACGAAGTCGGAGAACTTCGTGCGACGAGGGGACACCTCCACTGTGGGCACGCCTACGAGGAGATCGGACACGTCGACGTCCGAGAAGGCGTCCGGATCCGTGCGAAACTTGCGGCGGTCGAACCGATCGAACGCTAGGAACAGCAGCCTGTCCCGCGCCCGCCAATAGCGCCCCAGGCGATCCAGGATGCCCGTCGGTGGGGCGTCCGCCGGGCCCCGACCGCCGTTCAGCACTACCACCTCGATGGTCGCGTTACCTTCCGCCAGGATGCGTTCCAACATGGTGCGCGCCCAGGCGGGCTGGATCATGGAGTCCGCAAGGATCCCGACCTTCACGGGCTTCGGTTGCATCCGCTTCCTTGTCTGCCGGGAGGAGTGCCGCGGACCCAGGGCGGCTCCTCCTCGCCGCTGCTGTGACCGGTCGCGCGTGACCGCGGCCTCATGAGTCTCGTACATTGCCGTGGATGAGCAAGAATACTGCCCAGGAACAGGCCGACCGAGCATTCGCGGAAGCGCTGCGCGTTTCCGGCGCGCGCGACCCCCGGGAGTTCTACAGAGACCGACTGCGCGAGCTCAAGGCGGCCGATCCCGACGCCTACGACAAGGCGGTCGCGTACTACGGCGGCACGCTGATTCCCGAGGTCGCGTCGGGGGCCAGCGACCCGGTGCAGGCGTGGCTGGGATACGGATGCCGCCTCGCCGATTGGACGGCGCCGGGCCAACCGGTCACGGTCGATGTCAGCGGGCGCAGGCACCCGTGCACCTGGCCGGTTCCGGTCGACCATCTGCTGCTCCACATTCCGAGCGGGAAGCGTGGACGTGCCCTGGTCGTGGGATTGCCGCCGGAACTCAGCCCAGCGCAGTGGGCTACATATGAGCTCTTGGTACGTGGGCGGCTGCGCCTGCGTGAGCAGTCCCAACCGACGCCGGCCTAGCCGGACGCCGAGCCCCGGAGCGGCGAGGGAGATCATGGCCAGGACGGATCGACTCCAAACATCGCGGAACATGGTCTGGACGCCCCGCCCCGGATGGGCCACGGTCCGGCTGGTGGGCACATGTGCGGACCGCTCGCTCCGTCGGGGTCAGGTCGTGGTGCACTCGCCGAGCGAGGAGTACGGCATCCTCGGTGAGAACGGCGGCCTGGCCGCGGGCGACTCGGTGATCGTGCTCGCGGACGCGGCCCGCCTGGTTGAGGACGACCTCCATCTGGTTCCCGAGACGGCCATCGTGGCGGTGGGGGACGAGCTGCCCTGACGCCGCCGGGGCTCGACCGAGCGGCGCGCCGCTCGGCAGCACGCTCTACGGGTCGTGGGCACCATCCTCAGTCCTCGACCATGTAGGCCAGCGCCCAGGCACCGACCCCGGTGTGCGTCGCAACGACTGGCGTGGCGGGAGACACCAGCACCTCGACGTTCCCGAAGCGCTCCCGAATGCCCCGCCGCACCAGGTCCATCTTCTCCGGGGCGAGCACGTGGGCTAGCGCGAACCGGATGGTGGTGGCTCCTACGGGCACCGAGGCCGCCACGATGTCGAGCACCCTGCGAATGACGCGTGTTCGGCCGAATGCCTTACCGAAGGGGACGACTCGGCCATCGTCGGTGAGACCCAGGATGGGCTTCACGCCGAGGGCTCCGGCCACCCAGGCACGCCCCAGCCCCACCCGGCCCGACGCGCGCAGGCGGTCGAAGCGGTCGACGGTGAACAACACCCCGGAGCGGGTCCGCACGCGGGCAAGCTCCCGAAGGATCTCGTCGGGGGGCAGGGCCAGTTCGGCCAGCTCCGCTGCCTTGAGCGCGAGCAGCGCCTGGAGGCTCGAGGCCGCCTTCGAGTCGAACACGTGGATGTTGGCCCCCTCGAACATCTGAGCGGCCGCCTCCGCCGACCCGTGTGTGCCCGAGAGCGCCGATCCCAGGGCCACAACCACTACGGACTCGCCCTCCTCGGCAGCTCGCTCGTAGGCCTCCAGAAACGCGCCCGGCGGCGGCTGCGAGGTCGTGGGGAGCTCGACGCCCTGGTCCATCCGCCGAGCGAATTCCTCGGCGTCCACGTCCACTCGGTCGCGCAGCGCCTTGCCCTCGGTCATCAGGAGCAGGGGAACTACGTGAATGCCGTGCGCCCGGATGACGTCTGACGGCAGGTCCGCGGCGCTGTCCGTGACGATCGTGACCGGCCGCCGCGCCAGCCGCACGTGCCCCGAGGCCGCACGCTCCACGGCCGCGTGCTGGGCCCGCATGTCCTCCGCCTTGTGGGCGGAGAGCTCGCCGTGCCGCCGTAGGTAATCGAACACGCCTCCGGGCTCGTCGGTGTGGATGTGCAGCTTGAGCATCGCCTCGGTGCGAATCACGATGATGGAATCGCCGAACGGGCTCAGGTGGGCACGCACCTCGGCGGAGTCGGGCAGATCAGGACCGCGAACGAGCGCCTCCGTGCAGTAGCGGTACGTCTCGCCCTCCTGATCGAAGTCGATCGCGGCCGCCGCCACCGGCCCCAGGTCATCACTCTCGACGACCGGGACGGAGGGGTCTCCCCGCACGAGCGCGACCACCCCTTCGAGCAGGCTCACGAAGCCCTTCGCGCCCGCGTCGACCACGCCCGCCTTCTTGAGCACCGGCAGCAGCTCCGGCGTACGCGCCAGGGACGAGCGGGCCGCCTCGAGCAGCCGTTCCAGGAACGGCTCGAAGTCGCTGTCCGCGGGCGACTCGGCCGCCGCGGCCGTGTCCCTCATGACCGTGAGCATCGTTCCCTCGACCGGGGTCTCGAGGGCGTCCTGCACGTGCGCGACGCCGCCTTCGAGCGCCACGGCGAGGTCGGCCGGCGCGATGCGGGCTCGCCCCCGGATCCGGTCGGCGAATCCGAGCATGAAGTGGGACAGCATCATGCCGCAGTTTCCCCGGGCACCCAGGACCGAGGCGCGTGCCGCCTCGACGGCCACGGCCCCGACCTCGGCGTCACCGTTGTGCCGGAGTTGGTCCGAGATCGCCTGCACCGTCAAGGCGAGGTTGGTCCCGGTATCCCCGTCCGGCACCGGGAAGACGTTGATCCGGTTGAGCTCCTTCCTGGCGCGCTGCGCGTGGTCACACGCGGCGACCAGCGAGCGCCGCAGCCGAGGGCCGTCCACGTAGGCGATTCGCATTGTCCGGGAAGATCGACGGGGGCCCACGGGCGCGCAATCGGCCCTTGGCATGAGACTTGAAGCCGTGGGCGACCAGCCCTCGACCCCGTCACGGAAGGACTTCGAAGCACCGGTGACCCTCTCACATCCGACCACGGAACGCCGGCACTGGCTCGTGGACGTCGCCCATCACGCGGGGCTCTACGACCTCAAGCTGCAGGCCAACGCCCCGTTCACGCAGATCCGGGCTGCCTGGGCCGAGATCGCCCGTGCGTCCGGGATTTCCGAGGAGGCGCTCGCCGAGAGGGTGGCCCAACACTTCCGGCTGACCGTGGCCGACCTCGGGGCCGTGGAGCACCAGACGGCGAAGCTCATTCCCGAAAAGACCGCCCGGAAGCACGGGGTGCTGCCGTTGCAGGCCTCCGACCAGATGCTGGTCGTGGCGACCTCCGATCCCCTGAGCATCGAGGCGGAACAGGAAATCCAGTTCCTCTCCGGCCGTCAGGCCGTCTTCCAGGTCGCGGCTCCCGGCCCCTTGCTGGAGGCCATCGAACGGGCCTACTCCCGCGAGAAGATCGTCGACTTCGTGCTCCAGACCCTGGCGGCCGAAGCCGCGTCCGAGGACGTGCTGATCGTCAAGGATCGCAGCGCCGACGTCGCCGCCGTGGAGGGGCCGCAGCCCACCCATTCGATCGCCAACCTGGTGCACCGGGTGCTTGGCCGGGCCATCGAATCGGGAGCATCCGCGGTGCTGGTCGGGCCGTCCAACGACTCCGGACACGTCCGGTTCCGCATCGACGGGGTGGCCGAGCACTTCATGCACCTGCCCACCCCCGCGCTGGTGAGGATGATCCGCCGGATCAAAGAGCTGGCACGACTGAATCCGGACGTCCGCGGGCAACCGCAGGAGGGCCGGTTCCGGGCGACCGTGGGGGGGCAAGCGTATCGCATGCACGTGACCACGGAGCCGGCCGGAAGTCTGGACCGGGCGAGCATCCGCATCACGAGGCCGGAGGGCCACCCCTCGTTGGCCGAACTTCCGCTGACCCCGGACGAGCACATCGCGCTGGCCCGCCTGACGGATGGCCGCGGGGGGCTCGTACTCGTGGCAGTGCCGGACGGCGCCACTGGCTCGTACGTGCTACGCAGCCTGACCAAGACGCTCGGGTCAGCCGGCGCCAAGGTCGTGAGCCTCGAGACATCGATCGACTACGACCTCGAAGGAGTCAAATCGGTCCTGGTCGATCCGGCAGGTGGGCTCGGATTTCGTGAGGCCCTCGCGGCGGCGCTCGAAGGAGGTCCCGACGTGGTGGCGCTCAGCGACTTCACCGATGCCAGCGCCGCCGGGTTGGCCGTCGAGGCCGCCCAGCGCGGCACGCTCGTGCTGGCGGTGTGCAGGGGCGAAGACGCCATCTCCGGAGTCGCGCGGCTCACGACACTGGGCCTCGACCGCGGCAGGATCGCGGCGTCGCTGCGGGCCGTCATCGCGGAGCGGCTGCTCCGCCGCATCTGCGGCGACTGCGGCAAGTCCGTGAGGGCGCCCGACGACGTGCCCATGGGTGAGCGTGCCCTCTCCGAGGCGTACGGGCTCCAGCCCAATCGCGTGCCGGTGGGCTGCGACGCCTGTCGCGGGACGGGATTCCGCGGTCGAGTGCCGATCCTGGAGATCATTCCCTTCGAGGGCCGGCTCGCCGAGATGATCGGGGCGGGCGCGCTCCTGTCCGACTTGAAGAACACGGCTCGCACCATGGGCCTCCCCGACCTGAGGGACATCGGGATGCGGCGCGTTCTGGCCGGCGAGACCTCGATTCAGGAGGTCGAGCGCGTGCTGGGACGGAGCCTGTCGAAGGAGGGAGGCAGCGCCACCCGCGTACTGGTCGTCGATGATTCGGCAGCCGATCGTCTGCTCATGAAGACCCTGCTCGAGCAGCACGGGTTCAGCGTCACCGAGGCTCCCAACGGAGCGGCCGCACTGAAGTTGCTCGAGGTCTCCAGTGGCGTATCGGTGGTTCTGCTGGATCTCCTCATGCCGGAAATGGACGGTCGCGAGACCCTGGGCCGCCTGCGCTCGTCCGTGCGCACAGCCGGCATTCCCGTGGTCATCCTCACCGCCTCCGACGATCCCGATCTGGAGCTCCAGTTGCTCGAAGCGGGCGCGGACGACTATCTGGGCAAGCCGGTCGATCCCGCCCGGCTGGTGGCACGAGTGCGCTCGGTGATACGGCGCTCCGCCTGGCCGACCGAGTCCGCAATGGTCTAGCGGGGTGCTGCGCTAGAAACGGCCGCGCGCCCGCTCCTTGGCGGGAAGGATCTCGAGGCAGGTGGTCCACCACCCCGTCCGGATCGTGTCGATGAACTCGATCGGCAGCTCCTCCGTCGCCATCTCGTGCGCCAGCGCCTGGTGATCGTAGGCGAGGGGCACGAACTCGACCTCGAGCTGGCGGACGTCGGCTCGAAGAATCGCGTACCAGACCTCGGTGCGGCCGTCGTTGGCGGGGCGACCGAGCGCGCCCACGTTGACATACCACGACTGGGAGCTCAGGCGACGCTTCCAGTGGATCCCGGTGTGCGTGCCGACGAGCACGTCCGCCCGGTGCTCACGGGCGAGCTTGGTGAGGAAATGTGTGGGCGTGGCGGACTCCCAGAGGAACTCGTTCCGCTGACGGGGGCTCCCGTGGAATCCCAGCACGTCCAGGCCTCCGAGTCGAAAACGGATCTCGTCGGGAAACCCCGACATCCATTTCCGGTTTTCCGGCGACGTGTTGCTGAACGTGTACTGGTAGGAGAGCCGCGCGTAGTAATTGTCGCGCGGGTCCGTGTAGCCGCACCGACAATCGTCCAGCCCGCGGGAGATGGAGTCGTCGTAGTTCCCTCGCACTACCGGGATTTCGGCGTCCCTGAGCAGTGGGAACACCTTGTCCGGGTTGGGGCCGAATGCGCCCAGGTCCCCCAGGCAGAGCATCGCCTCGACTCCGCGGGCGCGAGCGTCCTCGATGGCGGCGGCCAGCGCGACGTGGTTCGAATACACGCCTCCGAAGACCGCTACGCACCCGAGGGGCTCGGGTCCGAGGCGACCCGGAGCACCGCCCGGAGCGATCAAAGGTGCACCTCACCGCTGGTCGGCATGTTCGAGCAGAGGGCGCCGCTCAGATAGCACGTATAGCAAGCCTGTTCCGCGAGCTCGACGGGTCGGGCCGCGGCCTCCGCCAGCGAGTCCGCCAGCCGGGCGGAGGGATAGTCGAGCAGGATGGGGCAGGCATAGACGCCGTTGGCCGTAACGAGGCGCGCGCTCGAGCAGAGGAGGAGCGACGGGTCGTAATCCACCATCATGTCGTGCGTGACGCGTTCGGCCGCGTCGTAGCCCCGCGACCGGGACGTCTCTTCACCGATGCGGAGCGGGGGCAGGATCTTCAGGCGTGCCCGGGTATACCCGACGCCAGCCAGCACCTCCCGGAACGCGCGCAGGATCGACTCGGTCTCGTCGTCGTTCCAGCTCTGCATGGTGGTGATGATCGGCAGGAAACCGGCGCCCACAAGCCGTTCGACCCCCTGGAGGCAACGGGCGAACGTGCCCTCGCCCCGGATGGCGTCGTTCATCTCCGGCGTTACTCCGTCCAGGCTCACTCGTAGCTCGAGCGAGTAGCGCGAAGCCTCCGCTGCCCGGGCGAGCGCGCGCACCCGGCGCTCGGGCAACAGGGTCGCGTTGGTGAGCACCGTGGCAGGCCCGAAGGCGAGCGCGTCCTCCAGGATCTCCACCATCTCGCGGTGCATGAACGGCTCGCCGCCGGTGAAGTAGTACTCCTTCACGCCCAGCGAGGCCGACTGCTCGAGCGCCTCTCGCACCGTCTCGCGCTCCATGAACCAGAACGAGTGGTTGTCCGGTGCGCACGAGATGAAGCAGTGATGGCACCGAAGGTTGCACACGGTGCCCGCCACCTGGAACCAGAGCTGATCCAGCGCACGCAGCGACACCCGCGGGTGCGGGGCGGGCGGCGATTGGTGGGGGACAACCGAATTGGGCACGGCCTGGCTTGGCGGGAGGCGTCGGACCACGGGGGCCGCGGCCACGCCCACCCCAATGCCCTCCGGCTGCTGCCGGTTCCTCGGGAAATGGGCGGTCGCCGCCGGGGCCCGTCTTCCCCAAGATTCGTCCCGGCAGCCGACCGATCGCAAGTGACCCCCGAGGGCAGCATGAGCTTCACATCCACCAATCCGGCGAATGGCCAGACCCTTCGCACCTACCCGACGCTCTCCGACGAGGAGGTGGCGGAGCGGCTCGACGCCGCCCACCGCACGTTCCCGACGTGGGCCGCCGTGTCGTTCTCCCACCGAGCCGAGTGCCTTTCCCAGTCGGCGTCCATCCTTCGTTCGGAGTCCGAGGAGCTGGCGGCGCTCATGACCACCGAGATGGGGAAACCCATCGCGCAGGCCCGTGCGGAAGTCGAGAAGTGCGCCTGGGTGTGCGAGTACTACGCGGAGGGCGGCGAGGGCTTCTTGGCCGACCAGATCGTCGAGACGCCGGCCGCCCGTAGCCTGGTGACGTTCCAGCCGCTAGGCGTCGTGTTCGCCATCATGCCTTGGAACTTCCCCTTCTGGCAGGTCTTCCGCTTCGCCGCACCCACGCTCATGGCAGGCAACGCCGCGGTGCTAAAGCACGCGCCCTCGGTTCCGGGCTGTGCGCTCGCCATCGAGAGCGTGCTCCACCGGGCCGGCGTTCCCAGGGAGATCTTCCAGAGTCTGTTCATCGATCACGATCAGGCGGGCTTGCTGATCGACGACTGGCGTGTCCGGGCCGTGACCCTCACGGGGAGCACGCGGGCGGGAAAGGCGGTGGCGGCCCGGGCGGGAGCCCACATCAAGAAGACGGTGCTCGAGCTCGGCGGGAGTGATCCCTACGTGGTGCTCGGCGACGCGGATGTCGGCGCGGCGGCGCGCGCG
>JAHEKN010000035.1 GCA_024638305.1 Gemmatimonadota bacterium
CGCGAAGTCCCCCGCCGCCAGCGGCGCCTCCGCGGCCCGGAGCAGCGTATACATGGCGTCGGCATGGTCTCCGTCGTAGCGGCGGGCCTTGGCTGCAAGGATGGTGTCATAGCGCTCGGCCGCTCGAGCGTAGCGCCCGGTGGCCACCTCGATGATCGCCAGGGTCTCGTCGGCGGAGGAAATGATGGGATGCTCGCGACCGTAGAGCCGGGTGGCCCTGTCCCGCACGTCGACGAGCGTGGCCTCCGACTCCGCGTAACGCCCCAACGTCTCCAGCACCCTGCCATACTCGAGCAGGGCCTCGATCACGGCCGGGTGCACCGGCTCGAAGAGCGCCTCGCGAATCGCGACCGCCTGCCCCACAATCGGCTCTGCCCGTCCGTACTCCTCCCGCAGGCGGTACATGAGGCCCACTTGGAGCGCGGCCGTGGCAGCCAACGGGCTCGGCCTGTCCCCCGTGCCGTGCTCCTCCAGGAGGCGCTCGAAGAGCACGATCGCTTCGTCCAGACGCCCCCCGTCGTGAAAGGCCGACGCGAGCCCCATGAGGCTCTCGGCGATCCTGGGGTCGTCCCCGGAAAGCGCTGCCCGGCGGATGTCCACGGATTCCGCCCACGCCTCCTGTGCGCGCTCGTAATGTCCCTGCGAGCGAAGGACGGCGCCGAGCCGCGCCTGGGCGGTCGCGAGTGCCGTGTCGGCCTCGAGACCGGCATCGTGGCGGATGGCCACCGCGCGGTCCAGGGCGTCGATCCCTTCGTCGTGGCGCCCGGTCACGACCAGCAGAGCCCCGAGCTGTGTGAGCCGCACCGACGCCTCCAGGCTCGCGTCTCCATGCTCCTGCTCCGTGAGGCGCAACGCCCGCCTCAGGAGCGACTCGGCTCGCTCCAGCATCCCGAGGTTCTCGTAGATGTCCGCGACTTGTCCGAGAAGGCCCGCTTGCAGGTCCGGCTGCTCGGCAAAATCACGTTCGATCCTCTGGGTCCCCTGATCGAGGATCTCCCGCGCCGTGACCGTGTCTCCCAGGGTCTGGGTGGGATCGGAGAAGCGGAAGATGTCCAGCATGAGCCCCGATACGCGCTCCGCGTTGGCCGCCTCGATCGTGGCCCGATCCCGCTCGAGCGCCGCTTCCCGTGCCTGCCAGGTGGTGGTCGCGACCCCCGCAACGAGCGTCAGGAACGTGAGGGCCGCGGCCGCCACCCCGGCGCGGTGCCGCACGACGAAGCGGGACAGCCGGTACGCGACGCTGTCGGGCTGGGCACGGACCGGTCGGTGCTCCAGGTAGCGGCGCACGTCCTCGGCCAGGTCGCCCACGGTGGGATACCGCCGGTCCGGTTCGTGGGCCAACGCCGTAAGCGTGATGGCATCCAGATCGCCGCTGAGTCGGCCGCGGCGGGCCGTGGGAGCAACCGCGCTCGGCCGCTCCGGAGTCGTCTCCGAAAGCGTGCGCTCGATCTCGACCGGTGATCGGGAAGAGAAGTCGTGGGGGAGGCGCTCGGTGAGCAACTCGTAGAGGATCACGCCGAGCGCGTAGACGTCGGCCAGCGTGGCCGTCCCCTCGCCCCGGATCTGCTCCGGCGCCGCGTAGTTCGGAGTCACCCACGGGGCGGTGCGGCCCGACTCCCGGTCGCCCGAGTCCAGCAGCTTGGCGACCCCGAAGTCGAGCAGCTTCACGCGACCGCCCGGACCCACGAGCACGTTGCTGGGCTTCAGGTCGCGGTGGACGACCAATTGTTGGTGCGCATAGCGCACGGGGTCGCAGATGTCGAGGAACACGCGGAGGCGCTGCTCCACCCCGAGCCCGCCGTTCCTGCAATACGTGAGCACGTCGACCCCCTCGACGAGCTCCATCGCGTAGAAGGGCTGCCCGGCCTCCGTAACCCCTCCGTCGATCAGTCGGGCGATTCCCGGGTGTTCGAGCCGAGCCAGGATGCGCCGCTCCTCGCGAAAGCGCGCCTCCATGCGTGGATCCATGAACCCCGCCCGGACCAGCTTGAGCGCGACCGTCTGGCGAAAGTCGGCGCCTTCGCGCTCGGCCAGATAGACCAGACCCATGCCGCCCTCGCCGATCTTCCGCACCAGCCGGTAGGCGCCCACCCGGGTCGGCTCCTCCACTCCGGCGGTCGCGGACGGATCGTCTGCGAGCAACCCATGGGTCGCGTGAGCGTCCAGCAACGCCTCCACCTCGGCCCTGAGCCGGGGATCCTCCGCGCAAGCGTCCTCGAGGAAGGACGGTCGCTCTCCGGCAGGCAGCTCCAATGCCTCGTGAAAGAGCATCTCGATCCGGGCGTGCCGCCGCCTCGCGGAGTCGAAACGGTCGTCGGCGGTCATGGGAGCTCCCTCACGTGCCCAGCTCCCGGTTGAGCCAGGCCCGGGCCATCGTCCAATCGCGCTTGACCGTGGCCGGGGAGGTCCCGAGGGCCTCGGCGGTCTCGCGCACGTCCATGCCGGCGAAGAAGCGACACTCCACGACTCGCGCCTGCCTCTCGCTCAACGCCTCCAGACGGGTGAGCGCCTCGTCCAGCGCGACCAGGTCGGCCGGACGCTCCCGTGCGGCCACCACTACGCTGTCGAACGCTACGTGGTCGGCCCCCGAGCCGCGCTTCTCCGCTTTCTTCATGCGCGCGTACGAGATGAGGATCCGCCGCATCGACTTGGACGCGGCCCCGAAGAAGTGGGCGCGTCCGCGCCACTCGATGCGGTCGAGCTGGACCAGCTTCATGTAGGCTTCGTGGACCAGGGCCGTGGCATTGAGCGTGTGGTCGGGCCGCTCTCTGCGGAGCTCGCGCTGCGCCATCTCCCGGAGGTGACCATACACGAGCGGCAGGAGCTGATCCAGGGCTTCCTGGTCGCCCTCCGTGAGCCGCACGAGCGCCTGGGTGACGTTGGGGTCGGGAGTCATTCGGGGTCCAGCACGGGCAACGAAACCGGACTTCAAAACTGCAACCGAGAGCCAGCTCGACGCCACTCGTTCGCTCGACGCGAGCCGTTCCGTTCGTCTCTTCGCTTTCGCGGCGTGGCGGTGGGTTGCAGCTTTGTTGGGCCCCGGCCGGAGAAGCCCCGCAGCCGTCGTGCCCCATGCGGAGGAGAGCACTGCGATGACCGATTCGATTCAGGATCCACCGGACGTCGGCGACCCCGACGAGGCCGCGCGATCCACACCGGTCGCCATCTCGTCCGCAGACGCGACGCCCGAGCCGCCCGCCTCAGCCAGTGAGCGGAGTCCCGAGGAGGGCCGGAAGAAGAAGAAGAAAAAGAAGAAGAAGAACGACGACGGGAAGCTCGGGTCGAACCGCGGCATCGAGACCATGTTCCGCACGTCGTACCGGACCCACCTCGATCTGAGTCAGATGGCCGACAACAAGGCCAACATCATGATCTCGATCAACGGCATCATCATCTCGGTCGTGATCGCGTCGGTGTCGCCCAAGATCGATTCCAACCCCTGGCTCCTGGTCCCCACGACGGTACTGCTCGTGGGGTGCGTCACCTCGCTGGTGTTTGCCGTTCTTTCGGCGCGGCCCCGGGTCACGAGCCACATCGTCACCCTGGACGACGTCCGCTCGAACCGCGCGAACATCCTGTTCTTCGGCAACTTCGTGAACATGAACGAGGACGATTACCTGAACGGGATGGCGTCGTTGCTGGGGGACGCGGAAAGCCTCTACACGAGCATGATGCGGGACCTCTACTCACTCGGTGGCGTGCTGGCCCGCAAGTACCGTCTGCTCAGGACGGCCTATACGCTGTTCATGATCTCGCTCGTCGTGAGCGTAGTGCTCTTCATCACGGTGTTCGTCGCGTTCACGCCCACCGACCTGCCACTTTGAGCGCTGGCCTGCGGGAGGAACGGTGACGCCGGGCCCAGGCGGTCCATTGCGTGGACGCGGGCGCATGAGCTCCCGGCGGTGAAGCTCACCCTCTGGGGGACACGGGGCACGTTTCCGGTGCCAGGCCCGGGTACCGTGCGCTACGGCGGCGACACGAGCTGCCTGAGCGTGGAGTCCGAGGAGCGGGTGCTGGTGATCGACGCGGGCACCGGAATCCGGAGGCTGGGGGACCATCTGCGCGGGGACGGCCGCGACATCTATCTCGTCCTGACCCACCTGCACGCCGACCACGTGATGGGCTTCCCCTATTTCCTTCCGCTCTACGAGAAGGACCGCCGGGTGTTCGTGTTCGGGTATCCGCTCCACGGTGGCTACTGGTCGCCCTTCGAGCTGATGGACGGAGTGCACTTCCCGCTCCGCTCCGAGGCGCTGCCCTGCCGGTGGCTGCGCGTGGCGCGGGACCCCATCTCGTTTCTCGCCAAGGAGGGTTTCGAGCTGAGCAGCACGCCGCTCAACCACCCGGGAGGCGCGTTCGGCTATCGCATCCACGGACCCGAGAGGAGCTTCGTCTACATTCCCGACAACGAGATCCGTCCCCCAACGAGCGAGACGATTGGCTTCGAGGATCTTGCCGACTTCTGTGCGGAGGCCGACTTGCTCGCCCACGACGCCCAGTTCACGGAGGCGGAAATGGAGCACCGCGGCGGCTGGGGCCACAGCACGCCGTCGCGTGCGGCCGAGCTTGCGCGGGCCGCGGGCGTGAAGACCCTGCTGCTCATCCATCACGATCCGGAGCGCACGGATGACGCCCTCGACGCGCTCGCGGCAAGAACCGCCGATCGGCTGACGGATAGCGGGGTGACGTGCGAGGCGGCGGGCGACGGCTGGAGTTGCGACATCTGAGTGCGCTCGGCCGGTGTCAACGGCCTCGTTGGGCGAGCTGCGCTACTTCCAGAGGCCGATCCGCTTCCGGATCTCACGGAAGCGAGGGTACTCGTCGAGCTCCCCCCACAGTGGATTGGAAACCACGAATACCACGCCCCCAGCCCGACTGTCCGCGGCCTTTTCCAGACGGTTGAGGGCCCACTCGAATTTCCGCATGCCCAGGTAGAGGACCGAGTAGTCCAGGTCGAGTGACACCCCGGGCCGGGTGCGCTCCCGCTCCTCGAGTCGCTGATGCTGCTCGATCGCGCCGGTCAGGTCGCCCATGCGTGCCTTCATGTACCCCAGGATGGCGGCACCCGCGAACGGCGTCGGCGAAAGCGCCCGGTAGGCGTTCACGGCGGCGAGTGCTGCCTCGGCGTCCCCTGACATCCACAGGGTGATGGCCTTGGTCTCGATCACGCTCCGGAACGTCGGTGCGATCCCCAGGGTGAGCGCGATCTGCTCCAGGGCGGCGTCGAGCTCTCCCGAGCACATGAGCGCGCGTGCGAGATCGGCGTTGATGGGCGGGCTCAAAGGGTCGAGCTCGACCGCCCGCTGGAGGGCGGCCACCGCAGCGGAGTGCCTTCCGAGAATCGTGAAGAACATGCCCCGGTAGTGGTGCACCGTGGCCAGGCCCGGGCTTAGTGCCAGGGCGCGGTCCAGGTGTCGCTCGGCCCGCTCGGCATTCCACTCGTGGAACAAGGCGATGAGCCCCAAGGCGACCTCGGCCTCGGCGGAGTCGGGCTCGCTGGCGAGCGCGCGCAGAGCCGCGGTGCGGGCCTCGCCGTAGGCCTCGACCGAGGGGAGCCGCCCGATGGCCCCGAGGAAGGTGTAGCTCGAGGCGAGACCGGCGTGCGCGGCGGCCAGATGGGGGTCCTCGTCGATGGCCCGCCGATAGAGCTCGATGCTCTTCAGCGCGCCCTCGGGGCTCCACTGGTTCCAGTGGTGCCGACCTCGCAAGTACAGGTCGTAGGCCACCGGATCCAGTGGTGAAGGGTTTCGAGCCGGCGCCGGACGCACCGCCGTCCGCTCGCCGCTCTCCGCCCGGCGGGCCGACGGATCCGTGAGGACCGCCGGTAGACTCGCCGCGATGGCCCCGGCGACTTCGTCCTGAATGACGAATACGTCCTCGACGTCGCGGTCCCAGTTCTCCGAAAAGACGTGGAATCCGGACTCTGCATCGATCAACTGGGCGGTGACCCGCACGCGTCGTCCGGAGCTGCGCACACTGCCCTCGAGGACGTGCCGGACGTCCAGGGTGTGCGCGATCTCACGGATGTCGACCGTCCTGCCCTTGAACGCGAAGGACGACGTGCGCGACGTGACCTTGAGGTCCGGAGACTGGGCGAGCCGGTTGATGATCTCCTCGGAGATCCCGTCCGAGAAGAACTCGCGCTCCGGGTCCGCGCTCATGTTCACGAACGGCAGGACCGCCACCGACCGGACCGACGGAGCGCCGGCAGACAGCCCGTTCGCATCCGGAACCACGATTCCGTCGTCAACGATCGCGAAGACCGTCACGGGACGCTCGACGTTTTTGAGTCGTCGCTCGCCCAGGCGCGCGAGCTCGAGAGTGGCGTGGTTCCGGACCTCCTCCTCCACCCGGTCGGTGACGAGAATGGAGCCGGGCGCAGCGAGCGCCTGCACCCGGGCTGCCACGTTCACACCGTTGCCGTACACGCCCTCGTCGTCCCGGACGATGTCCCCGACGTGGAGTCCGATGCGGAGCGGCACCTCCTCCCGCAGCCCGCGCTGCACGGCGAGCGCGCATTCGGCAGCCTCCACCGCACTGGGGAAGACCGACAGGGTGCCGTCCCCATAGTGCTGCACTGCTTCCCCCCCGTGCCGGGCCGTGCACTCGCCCAGCAGCTCGCGAAAGCGGTTCCGGCTCGCGACCGCGTCCTGTTCGTTCCGCTGCATCATGGCGGTGTAGCCCACGATGTCCGCGAACATGATCGCGCTCAGGCGTCGAACCGGTCGGTCAGGCATCGGGCCAACATACGGCGGCGGCGGCACTCCGGAGAACAGGCTCCGTGTTCCGCCTGCCAACACGGGATCGTGGTGGCCTCGTCGACTGGAAGAGAAGCATCACGCGGCCGTCGCGACCGTCGCTCGCCGCCCCCCCGGGGCGAGCCTGAGAATCACCGAGGGTGGACCGTCCGACGGGTGCCGCTCGGCACCTGGAAGCGGTACGTTTCCTGCCAGTGTCCATCGCCCGTGGAACACCCGTCACACCTTTGTCGCAGGGGATTCGGACGATGACGATCAATGGCACCGGAGCCCGCCCGCTTGTCGGCCTGCTGATGGCTGCTCTACTGGCCTTCCAGACCGGATGCAGCTCGCTCCAGGGCACCCGGGCCGGGGAGGGCGCGGCGATCGGTGCCGCCAGCGGAGCCGTGCTCGGAGCAGTCATTGGGAGCGCGAGCGGCTCGACCGCCAAGGGGGCCATCCTGGGCGCGGTGCTGGGAGGCGCGGCCGGGACCGCCATCGGCGCGCGCATGGACAAGCAGGCCGAGGAGCTGGTCGCCGAGATCGACGGGGCGCAGGTGGAGCGCGTGGGCGAGGGAATTCAGGTGACCTTCGCCTCGGGCATCCTCTTCGGGTTCGACTCGTCCGAGCTCCGACCGGCGGCGCGCGAAAACCTGAACAAGCTCAGGCAGAGCCTGCAGGACTACCCGGGCACTGACCTGGTCGTCATCGGCCACACCGATTCGACGGGGGACGAGGGCTACAATCAGCGCCTTTCCGAGCGCCGCGCCGAGTCGGCCGCGAGCTACATGGTCTCGGTGGGCCTCAATCGCGCGAGGATCCGTACACAGGGTCTCGGGGAGTCGGAGCCGGTGGCCGACAACGGCTCTGAAGCCGGTCGGACACTCAACCGCAGGGTCGAGGTGGCCATCTACGCGAACGAGCAGCTTCGCGCGGAGATGCAGGCGAGGCATCCTGGCTCCTAGACCCGCACGGCCGGCCGCTTGACCGACACGCCGGACGGGGGCGCGCGAACCGGCGTGTTCGCCCGGTATCGGGCGCTCGGTCTCGGCACGCGCATCCTCGTCTGGATGGTGCTGGGAGGGGCGGCGGGACTGCTGTTCGGAGAGCGAGCCGCCGTCGTCGAGCCCCTGGGCACGCTGTTCATCAAGCTCCTGATGATGGCGGCGATTCCGCTGGTGTTCTTCAACCTCCTCGCCGGACTCACGGGCCTGTCGGACGCGTCTGCCGTGGGCAGGCTTTCCATCAAGGCGCTGGTGTACTTCGGGCTCACGACGGTGTTTGCGCTCATTGTGGGCCTCGTAGCCGCCTGGCTGCTCCAGCCCGGTCGCGAGATGACGCTCACGGAGGCGGTGCAGGACGACGTGGGAACGGTGCCCGGCGTGATCGACCTGTTGCTGGGGTTCGTGCCGGACAATCCCGTGGCCTCCTTTGCGACGGGTAACGTCGTGCAGGTCGTGCTGTTCGCCGTGTTGCTCGGGATCGCGACGTTGGCCCTGGGCACCGATCGCCGCGCGCAGGCCGTGCGCGCGTACGATCTGGGGGCCGACCTGTTCCGGAAGCTGGTCGACGTGGTGCTTTACACGGCTCCACTCGGCATCGGGGCGCTGACGGCCGTCGCGCTCGGCCGCTACGGGGACGCGCTGTTCGGCCCGCTGGGCCTCTTCATCATCGGCGTGCTGGGCGGGCAGGCCGTCGTGTTCGCGCTCTACTGGGTGCTCCTCACCGCGCTGAGCGACTGGAGCCCACCGCGCTTCCTGCGCGCGACCGGAACGCTCTGGGCCACCACGGCCGCGACGTGCTCGAGCCTGGCCTCCCTGGCCGTGGGGCTCGACGTGGCCGAGCGCATGAAGCTCCCACGGTCGGTGTACGCGTTCACGCTCCCGCTCGGAGCACAGATCAACAAGGACGGCACCTCGGTATTCCTGGCCATGGTGCTGGCGTTCACGGCGCAGGCGGCCGGAATGGCTTGGACACCGGGCACCTTGGGCATGGCGATCCTGATCGGGCTACTGCTGTCGCAGGGCTCGGCCGGAATCCCGGGGGGCGGCTTCGTGATCTCGCTGGTGCTGGTGCAGGCCTTCCAGCTCCCGCTGGAGCTGGCCGCCATCGTAGGTGGGATCTACCGTTTGGTCGATATCGGGAACACGACCATCAACATCATGGGGGACATGGTGGGAACCGTGATCATCGCCCGGACCGAAGAACGGCGCGGCGGGCTCGGCCTGGAGGGCGCCTCATGACGAACGCGTCACCTTGGGCCGCGGGGGAGCATGCGCGGATCCGGGCGCTCTTTCCCGGCGCGGAGGCCGCGCCCTACTTCGATGTCGCGGCCCGTGGCCTGGTCTCGACCACCGTTCGCGCGGCCGTGGACGGCTACATGGACGAGCGGATGGCGGGCGGCGCCGACAAGGCCACGCTGTGGGGCGTGGTGGACCGGGCGCGCGATCGTTACGCGCGCCTCGTGCATGCCGAGCCGGACGAGATCGCCATCATCAAGAACGTCTCGGAGGGGCTCAACTTCTTTGCGGGAAGCCTGCCTTGGCGTGCCGGCGACAACGTGATCGTGTGCCCGGAGCTCGAGCACCCGAACAACGTCTTCCTCTGGTACAACCTCAGGGATCGTGTGGGCATCGAGGTCCGTGAGATTGCGCCCGAGGACGGATACCTCGTGGTCGAGCGCGTCGAAGCAGCCATCGACGAGCGCACGCGGCTCGTGACCATGCCGTCGATCTCGTTCGCGCCGGGATTCATCACGGACGTGGCGGGGGTGGCCGCGGTCGCCCGACGCCACGGGGCCCTCACGCTGGTGGATGGTGCCCAATCGGTCGGTGGCCTGGCCACGAACGTGCGCGACCTCGGGATCGATGCGCTCGCCGTCGCGACCCAGAAGTGCCTGCTTTCCCTGTACGGCCTGGGATTCCTGTACGTCCGCCGGGCGGTCGCTGAGACCCTCGTGCCCGCGGCCGTGGGCCGATACGGCGTGGACTTGGGCGATGCGCACGAGACCGCGCTCTCGGAGGGACCGCTTCGGTATCAGCCGGGCGCCCGCCGCTTCGATCTGAGCAACCACAACTACCTGGGGGCCAGCGCCGCGGCCGCGGCCCTCGCGTTGCTCGAAGAAGTGGGTGTGGACCGCGTGGAGGCGCACGTTCGCGCCCTGGCCGCCCGTCTGGCCGACGGGCTCCTGGACCTGGGGCTGCCGGTCGCGGGCGGCCGACCCGGACCGCACCTGGCGCACATCGTGGCCGTGGGCGAGAGCGGCGGCGGTCGCCACGACACCGCGGACGACCCGGCCATGAACGACCTGTACGAGCACCTTGCCGGGCAGGGCGTGCGGCTCTCCATCCGGCGCGGCACGCTCCGGTTCTCGGTTGGACTCTACAACGACGACTCCGACATCGACCGCGTGATGGACCTGGTGCGGGCGTGGGCCCGCCGCCGGGTGGCGGCCTGAGACCGCACGACGCTCGGGTGGCGGGACGGCCGCCGGGCCGGAGCGCCGGCTCGGCTCAGTGGGTCAGCGCGTACAGGACGATGTTGATCCCCACGCCGTAGGCCGCCGGCGAGAAGTTGTAGAAGAACTCATCGTCCTCGCCCTCCCGCTCCCATCCGTCGGCGATGTCGGTGTTGTGGGACATCACCACGATGGCGCGGCCGTCCTCTCCGAACATGGCCCGCAGGTGCGGCTCGGCGCTCTCGGCGAACCGCTCCGACGTTCCCCGCCGGCCGCTGCGGCGCCAGAACTGGATGGACGGCACCTGCGGAAAGGCGGGCACGTTGTAGAGCGACTGTAGCATGGGATGCGACAGTTCCACGTCTACGATCTCGTGCTCGGGAAGGACGCGGCGGATCTGCGCCTCCCACCAGGCCCACGCCCGCTCGCCCCAGAAATCGTCCACCCAGAGGAACCCTCCCTTGAGGAGGTACTCCCTCAGGCGCTCGATCTCCTCCGGACTGAAGCCGACCGTCCCGACGTCGGACATGAACACGAAGGGGCAGGTGAACAGCTCGTCATCGCTGATGGTCACCACGGCATGGAAGGCGTCCCGGTTGGCCCAGCGACTGATCTCGGCTTTGGTGAGCTCGGAGAACCGGATCATGAAGTTGCGGTCGGAGTCCGGATAGTCGGTGGTCCAGCCCGTCCCGAGATCCTCGTAGCGGACGCTCGTGTAGGCGATCCGGCAGAACGTGAACCCGGGCGTGGCCGCGTGACTCGGCGGGAATGCCGGCGCGCGGCGACCGCCGCGGCCGTATCCCTGAGCGGCCACGGCGACCGCCGTCAGCGCGGCGGCGACGGCGGCCACGAGCAGCACACCCGGGCGCGGTCTCACGGCCCCAGCGCCCTCAGAACCTCCAGCACATCCTCGTTGGTCGGCCGGACGCGGTAGTCGATCTCGACGAACCGGTACCGCACGATGCCGTCACGGTCCAAGACGAACGTGGCCGGGTGCGCGATCTCGCGCCCACGCGGATCCTCGTGGTTGAACAGGCCGTAGCGGTTGATCACGGCGTGGTCGGTATCGGAGAGGAGCTCGTATTCGATGAGCACCCCGTCCTGCTCGGCAACGCGATCGATCATCATCTGTTGCTGCTCGCGGTTGTCCACCGACACGGCCAGGATCTCCGTGCTTCCCGTCATCTCCTCTTCCAGCAGCTCTCTCAGCTCACCGAGCT
Organism: Gemmatimonadota bacterium; assembly: GCA_024638305.1. Lineage (GTDB taxonomy): Bacteria > Gemmatimonadota > Gemmatimonadetes > Longimicrobiales > Gaopeijiaceae > JAHEKN01. Next base: position 11,415 of record JAHEKN010000035.1, read on the forward strand.
GACGCGCGCAATAGGGTCACCAGTGACCCCGGTAGAAGACGAGGACCACGTTCTGCTCGCCCCGGTAGTCGGAGAGCGTCAGGATGTCCCCGGAATAGGCCCGGAGGGCGAAGTCGGGAGCCTCCGTGCCCAGGGCCACCCGCTCGATGTCCGTGGGTGCAAGATCGTGACCATCGGCCGGTCCGAGCGTGGGGACCTGGGCGACCGCACGAGGCAGCTCGGCCTCCGTCGCACCCCCCGGCGCCCAGAGGAACGCGACGGCTCCGGCCAGGGCCAGCACGATCAGCGCGAGGATCGCCTTCACGGGACACCTCCTGTGGGACGGAGAGCGAGCGGGGCCTGGGAGTGGTCGGACCCTAATTGTGGTGGGTCGGGAGCACCCGTCAAATGGAGGGTGCGAGGTCGAGGGCCACGTGGTATTCCGCGACCGTGCACGCGCTGACTCGTGGAGCGCGCGGCCTCGGCCGCCTCCTCCGAGACGCTCAGGCGGAGTTGGCCCAGTCCCGCACCGTAGGGGAGGTCCCGGGGGACACCCTACGAAATGGCGGTCGAGTGCGCGGTGACGGCCATCCAGCGCTCGCCCCGCCTGGCGAAGACCACGGTGTTCCGGTACGTGCCGTCGACGGGATCGCCACGGTGGGTCCCGCGGGCCGTGGTTCGGCTGCCCACGACCGCCACGGTGCCGATCTCCCTAGTGGTGATCTCGTCCACGTCCAGCGTTTCGAACCGCAGCTCTGCCGATTCCACCGCGCGCAGCTCCTCGGCCTTGGAGGTTACGCGACCCGACGGCCCCACGGCCGTGTAGTCGTCCGCCCAGATCGCGTCCAGCGCGGTCGCGTCCTTGGTCCGAACCGCTTCGTGCCACGCCTGCGTCAGGGCCTCGAGCTCGGCGGCCGATCGAGCCGGCGGCGGCTCCGCGGTCGCCTCCAGCTCCAGCGCGAGCCAGGCCGGCCTGGGGTCTGTCACTGTGAACGTCAGCCGCGTCGCCAGGCTCTCGCCGTAGTGGTAGCTGTCTCCGTCCTCCGTCTCCGCCCGGAGGGTATCGGGCGTCTCGATGAGCTCGACGCCACGCTCGAGCTCGGCGAAGTCGTCCGGGTCGAAGCCGCGCCGGAGCGCCGCGAGGATCCCGGGGTCCACGAGCAGCCGAGTGGGCCAGCGGCCGTGCTTCTTGCCGAAGCCGACTGCGGTTCGGAGCACCCGCTCCCAATTCTTGTCGCGCTCTATTCCCATGCCTCAGCCCGATCGCCGCTTGGACGCCGATCCTCTCCATCCGGCCGCGTACGCCCAGGGGCCGGCGGCGACCAGGAACGGCTCCCGTGTGTGGTCCACCTCATGCCCTCCTCTCGTCCTGTTCACTCTCTACTACGGTCTCCGCGAGAAAGTGGTTGAGCGTAGGCGGGGCACTCGAGGCACGCTAGCCCGTTGCCGGCCCTCGGTGCCGGCGACAGCTTTTCTGGCCGGCGGCGGCCCGGCCACGCGCCCGGCGTGGCCGAGGGTCGCCCACCAGCCCCAGAGGACGGATCGGCATGTCACTCGTTGCAGCGCGCTTACGGGACCTAGGAACCGAGAACGCCTTCAAGCTGGGGGCCGACATCCAGAAGTGCGTCGATCGGGGGATGGACGTAATCCGCTTCAACCTGGGCGCCCCGGATTTCCGCAGCGCCCCGCACATCAACCGGGTCGCCATCGAGGAGCTGGAAAAGGGCAACTCCGGCTACTGCGATCCTGCCGGCATCCTGCCCTTCCGGCAGGCCATCGCAGCTCACGTGAGTCGCACCCGGGGCATCGACGTGACCCCGGACCGGGTGGTGGTCACGCCCGGAGCCAAGCCGCCGATCAGCTACACGTTCCAGACCTACGTGGACCCGGGGGACGAGGTGGTCTACCCGAGTCCCGGGTTCCCAATCTACGAGTCATGGGTGACCTACCAGGGGGCCACCCCGGTGCCGCTTCAGCTCTCAGAGGAGGCCGGGTTCGCCTTCACGGCCGACGAGCTGGCCGCCAAGGTGAGCGAGCGGACCAAACTGGTTGTCCTGTGCTCTCCCTCCAACCCGACCGGCGGGGTACTGTCACGAAAGGACCTGGAGGGCATGGCGGAGGTAATCCGCGAGCGCTGCCACCCCGACGTGCGCGTCTACTCGGACGAGATCTACGAGCACATCCTGTTCGACGGCGCCCAGCACGAGAGCATCGCGTCCCGGCCCGGCATGGCCGATCGAACCGTGATCGCGGGCGGGTTGTCCAAGGGATTCGCCATGACCGGATGGCGGTTGGGATGGGCGGTCCTCCCTACGCCCGCCGAGGCTGCGCTCTTCAAGCAAATCAACATCAACACGGTGTCCTGCGTCCCGCCATTCCTGCAGGAGGGCGGGCGGGCCGCGTACGAGAGCCCGGAAACCGGGACGGTCGTGCGCAACATGGTCGACCAGTTCGAGCGCCGCCGGAACTTCGTCGTTCCGGCACTGAACGACATCGAGGGAATCCGCTGCCCCACGCCGAGGGGCGCCTTCTACGTGTTCCCCAACGTTGCGGGAGTCTGTGAGACTCTCGGCGTCCTCGAGGCCTATGACGCGCTGCCGGGGGCCGCGCGCGCCAGGACCACGCCCGCCGGCATGCTGCAGATGTTCCTCCTCTACCGGTACGGCGTGGCCACGATGGACCGGGCCTCCTTCGGGCGGATCGGGGCGGACGGCCAGCATTTCCTGCGCCTCTCCATTGCGAACAGCATGGAGGACATCCGGGAGGGCGTGGCCCGTATCGAGCGGGCGTCACGCGACCGGGAGGGCTTCGCGGCCTTCCTGGTCGAAGAGGGGCTCTGGGCCTAGGGCCCCGCTCCGGAGGCCAGCCCCATGGCCTGGAGCGTCAGCCGCCCGAGCTCGGCGCGTAGGTCGGCCACCACGCCGGCCATGCCGGGGTCGTCGGCAAGGTTGTCCCGCTCCAACGGGTCCGACACCAGATCGTAGAGCTCGTCCATCGTCGGGAACTTCATCCAGTGGATGTACTTGTAGCGGCCGGTCCGTACGGCCCGATAGTCCATCTCCACCAGATGGTTGAACGGGTTCTCGTACGTGTAGAACTCGACCAGGATGGACTCACGCCAGCCCGCGGCGTCCCCGCGGAGCAGGGGCACGAGCGAGCGGCCCTGCACGTGGTTGCCGATGGGGGCGCCGGCAGCGTCCAGCACGGTGGGGGCGATGTCGACGGTCAGCGCCAGGCCACCGGGCCGTATTCCTGCCGAAACCAGCGGCGGGTAGCGCATGACCAGCGGGTTCCGGATCGATTCCTCGTACGGGAGCCGCCGCTCGGAAGTGAGTCCGTGCTCCCCGTAGAAGAACCCGTTGTCGCTGGTGAACACCAGGAGGGTCCGGTCCAGCGCCCCCTGCCGCTCGAGCACGTCGAGAATGCGACCGATGCCCTCGTCCACCGCCAGCAGCATCTCCGCGCGCCGCCGGATGGTCTCCTCCGTCGTCTGCGGAGCCGCGATCCCGGCCGGGTCGGTAGCGCCCCCGATGCGTTCGAGGAGGGCGTGCTGAACGACCGGTTTCCCCCCGAGCTGGTCCAGCCGCTCGACCACGTTGGCGCGGCGCGGAAACAGCCGGTCCTCGTAGACGCCACGGTGGCGGGGCGCCGGCAGGTATCCGAGCGACGCACCCGTGGACCCGTCGTCGAGCTGCTCCACGTCGGGATGGACCGCCTTGTGAGCCAGATGCACGAAGAACGGTCCCTCCCGCTCCCGCTCGATGAAGCTCACGGCGCGGTCGGTCAGGATGTCGGTAACGTACCCGTCCACCACGTGCAGCCGGCCGTCCTCGTAGAGCTCGGGGTCACCTGTGCGTCCCTGGCCCGGGAGTCCCACCCAGTAGTCGAATCCCGGCCGAGGAGTGGGGTCGTTGCCCATGTGCCACTTGCCGATGAACGCGGTCTCGTACCCCGTGGCCTGAAGTGCTTGGGGGAACGTCCTCAGCCGGTGGCTGGCCAGCGTGCGAGCCACGTTGTCGATGATGCCGTGACGGGACGGAAACTGACCCGTGAGGATGCTGGCCCGGTTGGGCGAGCAGAGTGGGACGGCGTGGAACGAATTGGTGAAGAGGGCACCCTCAGCGGCCAGCCGGTCGATATTCGGGGTCTCCACATAGGGGTGACCCGCCGCACCGAACTCGTCCCAGCGCAGGTCGTCCACGACGATGACGACCACGTTGGGCCGGTCGGTCGGGACCGCCGCCGCTGGATCCAGACCCACATCCCCATCGCCAGCGTCCGGAGCCGACTGGCCGACGCATCCGGCCATCATGAGCAGCATCGCCAGAATCGGATAAGGCAGCGGACGGATCATTCCGGTTCCTCTGCCCGTGGGCCGGACAAGAGCCTCTCCGTGAAGTCCAGGCGTTCGGTCAGGTCGCTGATGTCGGAGTGGGTGGCCTGCAGCTCGGCTCGCAGACCGTCGACTTCCTCGGTCAGGCGCTCGATGTCCGACCGGCCGCCGCCGCCGGACTCGAGCGACCGGATCCGCATGAAGACCCACGCGAACACCGCCATCATGACGGACGAGCCCAGTACGGCGGCAAATACGATCAGCAGGGCGGTGAGGCTCATCATGGATGGCTCGCTCTCCCCGTGCTCGCCAAGGATCCGCGATCCGGGCCGACCGGCCCGACGCGTCGCAGCACGTATACCTGCTTCAGCATGTCGAACCCGCTCGCTTCCGGCCAGGCGAGCCCGAGGAGCGCGGCCTGACAGGCGTCCGAGCGCGAGCCATCCACATGACAGTCCACGCTCGCGCCCGCCGTCCCTCCGCGCATGTAGAGAACGCTCACGGTGGCCCAGTCGCGCTCGGCCGCCGCCTGGAAGACGGGAGCGAGAGCGTCCAGGATCCGGGTGTGGTCGGTGTCACTTCCTTCGACCCATCCGACCGGCACGACCCCGCGCGAGCCGGGCAGGCCCGCATAGGCCTCGTACGCCCCCGACGAACGGGCGGGACCCAGCCGGGCGTGCGCGTTGAGAAGCGCGAACCCCACCGAGCCGGCCCAGTCGTCGGCCGCGGAACGGTCGGCCGCGTCCCGATCGGACCCGATGCCCACGATGCTATGCGCGAAGCGTCCGGGAGCGGCGCCTGCGATCTCCACCGCGAAACGAACGTCCACGATCCAATCGGCGCCGTCGCGGAGAATCGCCTCGACCTCGGGCCGCACCCGCAGCTCGCCTCCGGCGACCGAGAGGGCATCCCCCTCGATCCGAGCGGCAAGACCCGGCTGAAGCGTGCGAACGCGCTCCCGCAGCCGCTCGAGTATGACGTCGGAGGCGGGCCATACCGCCGCCACGATCAGGACCCACCCGACGGCCAGGCGCCGGGACACCCCGCTCCGAGGTACGGCGGCCCAGGGGGATCGGCGGTCGTTCCCCAGGCGCGGGCGGGTCAGGGCACCCGGGGCGGGATCCACAAGACCGCCTCGCTCGCTCCAGCCGAGGGAACGTAGCTCTCGCCGACGATCACGCCTGAGCCGTTCACTCCGTGGGCTCGAGTGCCGTCGATCGTCGAGAGCCCTTCCAGGAACCGAATGGCCTCCGCTGTCCGGACGAATCCGAAGCCCTGCCCGCTCTCCACCGGCCCGAACACCTCGCCCACGATGACGTCCGCGTCGTTGATGTCCCGTGCCACGCTCCCGACCGGACCGATGGCAAGCATGCTGCCGCTGGCCCAGAGTGCCGCCTGGCCGGACCAGGACCCGGCGACCTTGCCCTCACCGTTGACCGCGAGGGCCTCCGTTTGCAGCGGGAGCTGCTCGAGCCCGTCCCCCTTCTGTAGGAAGCTGTAGACCTCGCCTCCCTGCCAGACCATGCCGGCAACGTCACCGTGCTCGTTGATGGCCCGACCGACCGCTCCCTCACCGCCGAAGCTCCCGAGGTCCGACACTGCGGGTGGCCCGCCGTCCGCATCGAGAACCCACAGGAGCACGCGCCCTCCGGAGGTGGGCGAGAACTCGGGCCCCGGCGCGCCGCCACCCACGATGTGACCCGCGTCGTTCAACCCAAACGCGATGCCGCTCGCTAGGTCGGGTGGGAGCGGGAGGTCCACGGCGCCGCCGCTCCGACTCCAGAGTAGGGGGCGCACGGTGTCGGTCCGACGCCAGCCCACCACGGTCCCCGCGCCGTTGACCGCGAGCGCGCCTCCCGCTTCCACGGCCCCCGGCCCGGAGAGGACCTCGGTGCTCGACACGCCGCCATCGGCGTCGACGATCCAGAGGGCAGGCTGGCCACCGATCGACCCCACGACCCAACCGGCGTCGTTTACGTCGTTCGCGGAGCTCGCTCTGCCCGGCCCGACGAGGGCAACCACGCGATGGCGGTTGGTCTCGGGCTCCTCCTCCGATGGTCCGGCGACGGAGTCCGATCCTCCACAGCCGACCAGGGCGGATCCCGACAATGGCAAGAGGAAGGCGACGAGGTGTCGCCCACGCGGGCGTCCGATCGTCATCGCTAACCTCCACAGCGCCCGTGCGGCGTTTCCGGCTTCACCTCAAGCTGCCGTCCGAGCGGCCTGCTCGGCAACCGGGGGCCGCCGTGGCCCCCCGCGTGGGGTCCCGCCCCACGCACCGGGGTGGGGTGGGGACCCACCGAAATGAAGGAGTTTGCCTGGCAGAGCGGGGAAACCCACGGCGCTATCCTGCGACGTGGCTCCATGTGGGCCCGAGTTCGAAGTTCGCCCGGCGGGCACCCCGCCGTGTCCAATAGGAGACGAACGAGCATGAAACGCCTTACACCGTTGTTCCTCCTCACCTTCGTCGGCGCATGCAGCGCGGGCAGCGCGGGCAGCGGGGACGGCTGGGCCGTCGCGCCGGACCCGGCGATCGTGGGGTTCCAGCTGGCCGACGCCCAGTCCGTAGATCAGGAGCTGGTGGCGCCCCCGTTCCTGCCCGAGCACGCGCAGGTGGCCAGCGGGCCTCCGCGCGTCGTCAACATCCGGTTCGAGATCATCGAGCAGGAAGTCGAGATCGCGCCCGGGGTGTTCGTGTGGCAGATGGCCTTCAACGGCAGCGTGCCCGGCCCCGTCCCGGTCGTGTTCCAGTGGGACTGGGTGAACCTCACGTTGGTGAACGGCACGACGGATACGATTCGCTTCGGACAACGCGAGGGCACCAACCTCCAGGCCCACAACATCGACTTCCACGCGTCCACCGGAGCGCTGGGTGGTGGCGGGCTGACCCTGGTCGCCCCGGGCCAGGAGGTCGGGCTCCTCTGGCGCGCCACCAAGGCCGGCTTCTTCGTATACCACTGCGCGCCCGGAGGCCAGATGGTGCCGTACCACGTGGTGACGGGCGGCAATGGCGCCATCCTGGTGCTCCCGCGGGAGGGGCTCCGTGACGGCTATGGAAACCCCGTTCGCTACGACCGCGCCTACTACTTCGGGGAGCAGGACTACTACGTCCCCCTCAACGAGGACGGCACGTCGCCCCGGTACGCCAACTACACGGCCCAACAGACCCCGATGATGCAGGTGATGAGGGGACTCGTGCCGACGCACATCGCCTTCAACGGAGTGTACGGGGCGCTTACCGAGGACATCCGCCTCGAAGCGGAAGTGGGCGAGACCGTTCTGATGCTGCACTCACAGGCCAACAACCCGTCGTTCCCCCATTTGATCGGAGGACACGGCGACTGGGTATGGCCCTATGGCAAGTTCAACAACCGCCCCGACGAGGGGCTCGAGTCCTGGGACGTGGTCGCGGGCGGCACGGCGGCCGCCGTGTACCGGTTCGAGCAGGAAGGCGTGTACGCGTACCTCAATCACAATCTGATCAAGGCCTTCCTCTTCGACGCCAAGGCCTTCATCCACGTGACGGGCGGCTGGAACGACGAGCTGATGACCAACAGCTTCGAGGCCCGCGGCATCGGAACGGGGGGTCCGTAAGGCGGCCAGCGGGACGGGCTCCGAGCCCAATCGGGCCCGGGGGACCGTCCGCCTACCAGAAGTCCTCGGGGAGGGCCTCGATACGGCCCTCTCCGAGGCCGCTCTCGTTGTAGAGGTCGAGTGCCCGTTGGAGGATTCGCATCATGCGCGCGCGCTCGGGGCCGGTCCGCTGTAGCGAGTACTCCTCCGGACGGAGCTCGAACAGCTCCTCGTTGCGGGCAGAGCGTACTTCTTCTCCCATGGCCTCGATGCGGGCCAGGTAGGGGTCGTCCCGGAGCTCGTCCAGGGCCTCGACCAGGGCCACGTCCAGGTGGACGCTGTAGACCTCGATGATCTCGCTGATCCGGTGTCGGCTGAGCCGGATCAACCGAGCCGCCGACTCCAGCCAGGTCTCTCCGCTCCAAGCGTAGCGAACCCGGGTGAGGTCCGACCGGTCCACCCACGACGCCCACTCCGAGTTGAAGAGCGCGTGGTAGGTGCGCGGGGGACGGGCTGGGGACTGCGGCAACACCGCGCGGATGATCCCCGCCCAGAGGAGCGCGAGGTCGCCGAGCGGCGTTGCCGCCCGCCGGATCCCTCCGCGCGACGCTCGCGCCCGATCGGTCGCTTGGCGGCGGTCGAGAATGCGCTGGACGAACACCAGCGTGACCAGGATCCCCGCGACCTCCGTCGCCAGACCCGGCGCGAAGTCGGCGACGAGGGGCGATCCGGGCCCCCACACGACGTGCAGGATGCCGACAGCGAGGACGATCAACGCTAGGACCAGATAGGTGTTGCGCACGCTCCCTCGTCGGTCAGGGCCGGGAGGGCGGACGCGAATCGCGGGGCGCACTGTGGCGCTCCGGGTCCAGGGACGCGAGCCGCAATCTGCCTGCCCGTGCGTCCTTCCCGATTAACGCCACGTCACCTCCATCGCGAAGAAGTGATCGAACACTTCCCGGTCGGGATGGTTGCCCTCGTTGCGCTCGGGACTACGGATGTAGAAGTCGATCTGCTGTAAGGCGGGGTTCACAGCGCCCGCCCCGGTCGCGGAGCTCTCCATCGGATCGGCGACCGCCAGGCTCTCCCGGTCGCGCATGCCCTGTGTCACCATGAAGTGGATCTGGTATCCGTCGTAGAGGGTTGCTCCGTTCAGAGTCGCACGACCGGTTCCCCACCCCGCCACGTACAGCAAGCTCTTGGGCCAGTTGGCGTCGCCGCAGCCCGAGTCGCCGTGCTCGAACAGATACGCCGCGACCCCGCCGTCCTGACACGGTGAGAACTCCTCGAAGCGCTCCAGCTCGACCACGTAGCGGCCCTCGGGAAGCTCTAGGTCCGCTCGGAACGAGCCGGTGTTCGCGATCTCGTCAACGTCGATGGATACGGTGCCCCCTACGGCCCGCGCGGTGGAACCGTCGTTCCCCATGTGATCCCACGGGGACGGATCCGAGAGCGTGCCGACCTGATGGAGCGCGCCGCCCGTGATCACGAAGCGGCCGTCGTAGCGATCGTGTTGCTCCGGCGCGTAGAGGCCCATGGCGGTGCCGGGCTGCGTGCGGGGCCCGCGCTCGGCCACGGGCGGCTCGGGGCTTGGCGGCCGACACGCCAGCGCCAGGGTCGTGGCCATCAGCGTGAGCGCCGCGCCTGAGTGGGTCACGCCGGCTCCAACGCGCGCTCGGCGCCCCGGCGCTCATCCACCGTGGTGAGAATGAGACCGCCGATCAGGAAGAAAAGGATGATGCTGGCCATGCCCAGCCGGGGGTTCCCGGTGATGCGGGTGAGCTCTCCGTACATGAGCGGCCCGAGAAACGCGATGGCCTTCCCGGAGAACGCGAAGAACCCGTAGAACTCGGTCTCCTTGACCTCGGGAACGAACCGACCGAGCAGAGACCGGCTGGCCGCCTGGTTGGGGCCCACGAAGATGCCGATCCAGAGCCCCGCCAGGTAGATGCTGCCGGTGTCCGCTGCCGTCACGGCCCAAACACCGCCAATGGTCAGGCCGATCAGCGTCACGAACAGCGTCTTCTTCCCGCCCACCCTGTCGTCCAGAAAGCCCATGGCGAAGGCCCCCAGCCCAGCCGTGACGTTGACGAAGATCCCCCACTGGAGCACCTCCGTCATGGTCATCTGGAATACCTCCTGCACGAACAGGGGCCCCAGCGCGAAGATGGTGACCAGCCCGTCGTTGTAGACCATGCGGGCCACCAGGAGCCGGAAAATGTCCGTGTAGCGGTCGCGGATCTCGCGGAAGGTGGCGCCGAGCTGGCTGGCCGCCTCCCGGACGAGCTGGCCGGCGGACGGGGCGTCCGATCGGGGCGGCTCCTTCACCCAGAGGAACATCGGGATGCTGAATACGGCGAACCAGACACCGACCAGGAGGTTCGAGACCCGCACGTTCTCGCCGGTGGCCACGTCGAGGCCGAAGGGCGGCACCTCGACGCGGATGAACACGAAGAGCGCGATGGCCATGGCCAGCAGCCCTCCGACGTACCCGAGCGCCCAACCGTACCCGGAGATGCGGCCGATCTTCTCGGGCGGCGAGATGTCGGGGAGGTAGGAGTTGTAGAACACGCCCGAGAGCTCGTAGCTGATGTTGCTCATCACGAAGAGCGTGAGTGCAAGCGCCACCTGGCCCGGGCCCGGGAGGTAGAGCAGCGACACCGTGAACACGGTGAACACCGTGGACCAGACGAGGAACCGGCGCCTCATGCCGCCCCGGTCGGCGATCGCGCCCAGGAACGGGCTCGTGACCGCCACCACGATCGCGGTGATGGTGATTCCGCGGGTCCAGAGCGCCGTCCCCGTGATGGTGTCGGCGGCAATCTGGTTCTTGAAGTAGATCCCGTAGATGAAGGTCACCACCAGCGTGGTGTACGCCGAGTTGGCGAAATCGTACAGGCACCAGCCCCAGATCGCCCTCCGATCCCCCCCGCGGGCGGTCACGAGGGCCGTTCCCCGAGCTGGCCGGCCATCGCCTGGAACCTGGGCTCGTCGCGCTCGAGCTCCTCGTACGTTCCGCTCGCCACGATCCCTCCGTCCTGCATCAGGTGAATGACGTCGCAGGCCTGAACGGTGGTCATGCGGTGGGCGATGACCAGGATGGTCTTCCTGTGGCCCAGCGCGTTGATGGTCTCGATCACGGCCGACTCCGTGGCGCCGTCGAGCGCGCTGGTCGCCTCGTCGAGCACCAGCACGTCCGGGTCGTGGTAGAGGGCGCGGGCGATGCCGATCCGTTGACGCTGGCCGCCGCTCATGCGCACGCCGCGCTCTCCCACCACAGTATCGTACCCGTCCTCGAGCCCGGCTACGAACTCGTGGAGCTGCGCCGTGCGGGCAGCCCGCTCCACAGCCTGGCGGTCGATCTCCTCGGACGGGATCCCGAAGGCGATGTTGGCCGTGATCGTGTCGTCGGAGAGGAAAACGTCCTGCGGCACGTAACCGCAGCGCTTCCGCCAGGACGCCATCGCGCCGGGACCGCGCTCCTCGCCGTCGACCACGACCGAGCCACCTGACGGTTCGAGCAGGCCGAGAACGATGTCGACCAGTGTGGTCTTCCCCACACCCGTCATCCCGACGAAGCCGACCGTCTGGTTGGCCTCGATCCGGAGGTCCAGCCCGGCGAGCGTGTCGGCGCGAGCATCCGGATAGCGGAAGTCCACGTCCCGGAGCTCGATGCCGGCAAAGCTGCCCACGGGCTCCGCGCCCGGCGGACTCTTGGCCGCCGTCGTCCCGCTCTCCTCGGCCGACTCCGCCGCGGCTCCGCCGGAGGGCTCCGACCCGGACGGGGCGCCCGCGGCACTGACCGCGCCGACCGTGCCCACCAGATCCTCATGGAGGGCGTCGAGCGCAGCCGTGTTGAACCGGATAGTGACGACGCTCGAGAACAGCTCGTTCAGGGCCGGCATCAGCCGGTACCCCGCGAACGCATAGAGGCTCAGGAGCGGGAGAACGCTGGCGATGTCCGACTCCGTGGACAGCACGTAGAGGATGATCACCAGGATCCCGCCGAACCCGATGGTCTCGAGCGCGTACCGGGGGATTCGGGCCACGCTCTGGTTCTTGGCGGAGGCCAGCGAGAACCTCCAGGACGGCCCGGAAAAGCGCCGCAGAAACTCCGGCTCCCGACCCAGCGCCTTCACGTCCTTGATACCAGAGAGCGCCTCACCGGCGATGGTGAACCGCCTGCCGTTCTCGTTGAAGCGCTCCCAACCCAGCCGGTATTGGCTCCGACGCATGAACGCGTATACCAGCCCGTACGCCCCCGCGAAGCCCAGCGCCACCAGCACGGCCAGTCGGAAGTTCACCAGGGCCAGCAACAGAACGATGAGGAGCGCCGCGATCGACCGCGCGGCCACTTGCAGCGCGGGGAGCACGACGCCGGTCACTACGGAGTTGACCTCGCCGAGCAGCGTGCGGTTGAGGTCCGCCGTGTTGCGGCCGAGGAAGAAGGGGTACGGCTGATTCAGGTACCCCGCGAGCAGTCGGGTGGAGAAGCGGTGATTGAGCCCCCACGCGAAGCGGTGCATGAACCAGATGGTGAGCGCGTTGGAGCCGTTGTTGAAGGCGATGATCCCGAGCAGCACCAGGCCCGCGGCAAACAGCGCCGACTCGGGAGACTCGAACCCGAAGCGAGTGTAGAGGTCGGCCTGCCAGCCGTCTCCGTCCAGGACGCCGGGATCGGCAACGAGCTGCATGAACGGCAACACGGAGGCCACGCCCACCATCTCGACGATCCCCATGAGGATCATCGCCCCGCCGAGGGCCAACAGCTTGTATCGTTCTCCCCGCTCGAGCAGAGCGAAGAGCTTGCCTACCACCGTCAACGCGTTGTCCTCGAAGAGCTTTGAGCCCCACACCCGGGACGACTAATCTATGGGGCCATCGTCCGGTCGGTGCCAGCGGCCCCCGCCTCCGGACGCCACGAGTCAGGGGCGCGGGATCGAGCCACCATGTCTTCCGGGGCCCGGAACGCTGAGCCGCAGGCGCTCCCCGCCGACGAAGTGCATGTGTGGCGGGTAGAGCTCGAGCCCTCGGCCGACGAGGTGGCCGAGCTGGCGCGAACGCTCGCCGAGGAGGAGCGCGAGCGGGCGGCTCGCTTCCACTTCGCCCGCGATCGACGCCGCTACGTGGTGGCCCGCGCGACGCTCCGTCGGATTCTGGCCGGGTATCTGGACGCGGACCCGTCCGAGGTGGCCTTCACCTACGCGGCCGCGGGCAAGCCCGAGCTCGCTCGACCGTCGGCGGCCCCCGGTGCCGGACCGGCGCTCCGCTTCAACGTCTCGCACGCGCACGAGCGTGCCCTGGTGGCGGTGAATTGGGGACGAAGGATCGGCGTGGACATCGAGTGGATCCGGAGCATCGAAGACCGCGAAGGGGTGGCCCGCCGGTTCTTCTCGGAGGGCGAGCGCTTCGACCTCGAGACGCTCGGCGAAGCGGAGCGCGGCGTGGCGTTCTTCACGTGCTGGACAAGGAAGGAAGCCTACCTCAAGGCAACGGGAGCGGGCGTCACCGCCGCACTGGACGGCTTCCGCGTTTCTCTGCTCCCCGGCGAGCCGGCGCGCTTGCTGGAGACGCGCGACGACCCCGACGAGAGGGATCGCTGGACGCTGGCCGAGGTCCCCTGTGGCGAGGGCTACGTGGGCGCCCTCGCGGTCGAAGGACGCGACTGGCGACTTGTGCCACGGACGTGGACGCTGTAAAAAGCAGCGTGTAAGGCTCCTGCCGCGGTCGGACTCCAAGGCTGCCGACCCCCTCCCGCGGGCTCTCTTTCCGTCTGTCCTGTCGCCAGAGAGATGACGTTACCCCTCGCTCGCCTCCGGTCCTTCGTGTCGCCAGTGCGCCTGGCGCCCGTCCTGCTGTCCACCTTGCTGGTCGCGACTGCGGCCTGGGCTCTGTCACCAGGGGTCGCCGCTGCGGCGGGTCCCACACCGCTCCCGGCGGCCCACGAGCTGGGCCAGAGCTACATGTTCCTCCGGATCTACGAAGACTCGATCGTCGTCCGGCTGGAGATCACGACCGAGGACATCGAGCGGGCGCTCGACTTCGGTTGGAACGTGGAAGGCGGCGTCACGAGCGACCAAGTCGCCCAGCGCCTCGACCAGATCCTCGAGTACGTGGGGGAGCGTGCGCGCGTCCGTACCGCCTCGGGGCCCCTGACGCTCGGCTTCCGCCGCTTCGAGACGCATTTCCTCGAGGTCGCGGAATACGTGGTGCTCTTCTACCAGGTGGAGGGGCTGACCGAGATCCCGGACGCCCTCGAGCTGACCTACATCCCGATCTTCGACGTCGACTCGGACCACCGGAACTTCCTGGTGGTGGAGCACAACTGGAAGACTGCGACGTTCAACAGCGAGGTGGTGGCCGGGATCTTCAGCCCGTCCGCGCCGACGCAGCGGCTGGACCTAACGCGCTCCTCCCGGCTGAAGGGGTTTCTGGGGCTCGTTCGGCTGGGCGTGTGGCACATCTGGATCGGCTACGACCACATCCTGTTCCTGATGGCGCTGGTGCTCCCCTCCGTGCTCGTGCGCCGCAACCGGGAGTGGGAGCCCGCACCCAACTTCACGAAGGCGCTCATCAAGATCGTGACCATCGTGACGTTCTTCACGCTGGCGCACACGGTCACGCTCAGCCTGGCCGCCCTCGACGTGATTCGGCTCGAGTCTCGCCTGGTGGAGTCCATCATCGCCGGCTCGATTGCGGTGGCCGCCTGGGCAAACCTGGCGCCCGGACTGAACGTGCGGGAAGCGATGATCGCCTTCGTGTTCGGTCTGTTCCACGGCTTCGGCTTCGCGAGCGTCTTGGGGGACATCGGGCTCGGCCGCGAATTCCTGGTGCTCTCGCTTCTGGGCTTCAACATCGGAGTGGAGATCGGGCAGGTGGCCATCATCGCGCTCGTCTTCCCGGTCCTGTACGTGCTGCGCGACCGGTGGATCTACCGACCCCTGCTGCGGTATGGGTCGATGCTCCTCATCGCCGTGGCGCTCCTCTGGTTCTTCGAGCGGGTGTTCGAGTTCAACGTGCCGCTCGGGCCGATCCTCAGGCGCATGGTCGGGATGGGGTAAAGGGGAAGGTCGATCCGCTCAGTGCACGTCGATCTC
>JAHEKN010000189.1 GCA_024638305.1 Gemmatimonadota bacterium
AGTTCTACGGCCCGCCCTGGGAGCAGCGCGACCTTTACCGCCGGCTCTCGCCGATCTCCTACGTGGAGAACGTCACCGCCCCGACACTGATCATCCATTCCGAGAACGACTACCGGACCCCGATCGGGGACGGTGAGCAGTGGTTCATGTCGCTCAAGAAGCGAGGAATACCGACCGAGCTGGTCCGCTATCCCCGGTCGTCGCACGGGCTGTCGCGCACGGGTGAGCCCTGGCTGCTGGTCGATCGCCTGGAGCGGCTACGGAGCTGGTTCGATGTCTGGCTCGTCCAACGCGCCGAGCGGGCCGCGAGTGAAGAGGGCCGCGTCATCGGCGGCGAATGAGCTCGGAAGCCACCGTAGGGGCACCGGCGCCGCCTTCAGGGGGTGCGTCCAGCCCGGAGTCGCCGTCCGCGGGAGCTGGCGTGCATGCCGAGCGCCGACGGAAGGCACTCGTGGCACTCGGGGATGGGGCGCTCGTGCTGGGCGCCTCGCCGGTCAGGTACAAGAACGGCGATACCGAGTACCGCTACCGACCGGATTCGGACCTGTACTACCTGACGGGCGCCGCCGAGCCCGGGGCGATCCTGGTGCTCAGGGGGCACGCGGACGACGCCCGCTCGGTGCTCTTCCTCCCGGCGCGCGACGCGAAGGCGGAGCGCTGGCACGGGCCGCGACTGGGTCCCGACCAGGCCGGGGAGCGGTTCGGTGTCGACGAGGCCCACCCCTCGTCGGAGCTTTCGGAGCGGCTGGGTCCGCTCCTCAGCGGAGCCGGGTCGATCCACTACCGGCCCGGGCGCGCCGGAGCCGACGCAGGCGACCTGCACAATCTGGTGATGCGCGTGCTTGCCGCCGGAACTGGGTCGCGGCGACGGACCGGTTCGGGACCCGTGACGCTCAACGACCCGAGCGTGGTCCTCGATGAGCTGCGGCTGCGAAAGGACGCAAGCGAGATTGCCGCGATCCGGCATGCCTGTGCTCTCACGGTCGCCGGGCACCGCGCCGGCCTCGGCCGCGTCGCCCCGGGTCGGGGTGAATGGGAGGTCGAAGCCGCGATCGACGCCGCGTTCCGGTCCGCGGGCGCGTTCGGGGCGGCGTTCGGGACCATCGTCGCTTCCGGGGAAAACGCCTGTGTCCTCCACCACACCGCCAACGATCGCGTCATGCGGGCCGGAGAGCTGGTGCTGATCGACGCCGGCGCCGAGTGGGGGTTCTACGCCGGCGACGTCACCCGCACGGTACCGGTGTCGGGGACCTTCAGCGCAGAGCAGCGGGCCTTCTACGGCCTGGTCGAGTCGGCCCGCGCGGCGGCGGTGGCCGCGGTCGCACCGGGCGTGCCTGTCACACGGCCGCACGAGATCGCGGTGGGGCTCATGGTGGCCGGGCTGGTCGAGCTGGGGGTCCTGGAGGGCGACCCGGAGCAGCTCGTGGCCGGCGAAGCGCACGCGCCGTTCGTGCCGCACAAGACCTCGCACTGGCTCGGGCTCGACGTCCACGATGTGGGTGGCTATACCGCAGGCGGAGCGCCCCGACTGCTGGAGCCGGGCATGGTGCTCACGATCGAGCCCGGCCTCTACCTCCCGCCCGACCCGGACAGCCGGGACTCGGCATTCACCGGAATGGGAGTGCGGATCGAGGACGACGTGCTCGTCACCGAGGATGGTTCGGAGAACCTGACGGCCTCGCTCCCCACGCACCCCGACGCCATCGAGGCGCTCCTCTCCGAGGCGAGGGCCGCGGCACGGTGAGCGCCCGCTTCCTCGACGATGTCCGGCGGCCCGGCCCGCTGGTGACGGTCGAGCTCAGACCTCCCCGGACGGGTCTCTCATACGAGGACTCCATGGACGTCTGGATCGACATGTACCACTCGATCCAGCGGCTGGCCCGCCGGGGCCGCTACGTGTTCCTGACGGACAACGCCGTGGGAACCAAGGAGGAGGAGAACCTCACGCATCTCACGTCCAATCTTCCAGAGGGCGTGGATGCCGCGCAGCTCATCCCCTTCCTCACCTGCAAGCACGAGCTGGCCTACTGCCTGATGTACGCGTCCCGGGCCGCGTCCGAGGGCTTCGAGGCGCTCACGGTGCTCGGGGGCGACAAGTTCGCTGGTCCCGAGCGCTGTCTTCCGCACGCGTACCAGCTCCGCCAGAAGATCCTGGAGCGCAGCGGGTCGCTCCGACTGGGAGGGTGGGTGAATCCGCACCGGCCGGCCGCGGAACAGGCCGGCTTCCTGACGGCACCGGAGTTCTCCGCGGACTTCGCGCTGACGCAGATCGTGTCGCACCACGCGCTCGACCGGGTCGAGGCGTTGCTCGCGGAGCTGCGGGCGCGCAATTCCAGCGTGCCCCTGGTGTTCGGCGTGTTCTACTACCGGAGCGCCAACCCCGGGACGCTGGCGCGCCTGGGGGAGTACTTCCCGGTGCCCGAGGCGGAGCTCGCGCGGGAGTTCGAGGAGGGCGCCAGCGCCGAGGAGATCTGCGCGCGCACCATCCGTGCGCTTCGCGACGTCGGCGCCGACAAGATCTACGTCTCGAACCTCGGCACCCGCCGCGTCGAAGCCAAGCTGGCGGAGATCCTGAGCCTCGTCTGAGCCGCCGACCCCGGGCGGGCAGTCCGGCGCGCTGCCGACGGCAACGCTAAGCGGTCGAAATTCCCGCTTCCTCGAGCACGGCCAGCGCCAGGTCCACACGACCCGCGGGCGCGCTCAAGTGCACCCCGGCAACGTGGGCGCGGAGCCGGTCGAGCAGCTCGGCCGCGATGGCCACGCCCTCCCGCTCGGCCGCGTCCCCTCCCTTGTCCTGCGCGATTCTCATGCGGGTCAGCAGCGAGGCCGGAACGTGCACCCCAGGAACCTCGTGCTCCAGGAACTCGGCCGTCCGGAGCGACGTGAGCACCTCGAGGCCGAGGACGGTGGGGAGCGGCCATCGATCCGTGCGCTCCAGGTGCGCATGCAGGTCGGCCGGGTCGAACACGGGCTGGGTGATCGCGAAATCGGCGCCCGCTTCCACCTTCCAGGCAAAGCGCTCGAGTTCGCGATTGGCGTCGATGGGGATGGGCTTGGCCACCACGCCCACCACGAATTCCGTGGGGCTCCCGATGCGGTTGCCCCCTGGATCGAGCCCCGCGTTCAGACGGTGGGCCACGTTGGTGAGCCCGATGGAGTCGATGTCGAAGACCGCCGTCGAGTCGGGCCACGGCCCGATGGCCGAAGGGTCACCCGAGGAGAGGAGCAGGTTGTGGATTCCGACCGCCGCCGCGCCCAACAGGTCGGAGATCATCCCCAACATGTTACGGTCCCGGCAGGTATAGTGGATGATCGGCTCGATGCCGACCTCTCGGACCACGATGGACGCGGCCGGGATCACGCTCATTCGGCTTCTGGCCTGCGGCCGATCGAGCACGCCGACCGCGTCCAGACCGGCCGCATGGGCTTGGCGCGCCGCGGAAAGGAGCGGCTCCGGATCCCAACCCTCTCCGGGAACGAGCTCCACCGAGGTCACGAACTCCCCGTTTGCCAGCTTCCGCCCCAGACGGGAACGCGCGGCCAGCGCGACGGGTCGTACCGATCCTTCGCCCTCCGCCCCGACATCCGGGCCCACCCCGGAAACGGCGATCCGGGGCTGCTCGGCGGCCACATAATCGCGAATCTTGCGGATGTGGTCGGGGGTGGTGCCACAGCATCCACCCACGAACCGGACGCCGACCTCGATCATGCGGCGTGCGTACTGCGCCATGTACTCGGGGCTCGCCATGTACATCTTGCGGTCGCGCACCGTGCGGGGGACGCCGGCGTTGGGCTGGGCGGACAACGGTCCGGCGAACACTTCCGCCATGTCCTCCAGGGCGTCCAGAATCGCGGCCGGGCCGACGGAACAGTTGAGCCCCACCACGTCGACCTTCATCCCGGCGAGCTCCAGCGCGATCTGATCGGCCGTGGTGCCGTACGGCGTCCGGCGATCGTCCGTGATGGTCATCTGCGCGATGACCGGGAGATCGCTCACGCTTCGCACGGCGTCCAGAGCGGCTCGGAGCTCCTCGACGTCGGCGAAGGTCTCGAGGATGAAGCCGTCGACGCCGCCCTCCAACAAGCCGTCAGCCTGTCGCCTGAACAGCTCGATGGCCTCATCGCGGCCCGTGGGGCCCCAGGGCTCGATCCGAACCCCGAGCGGGCCGATGGCGCCCGCCACGGCCGCCCGACCCCGCGCCGCCTCCCGAGCCAGAGCCGCCGCGCGCGCGTTGATTTCCTCGGTGCGTCCCTCCAGCCCGAAGGCCGAGAGCTTCACCGGATTGGCCCCGAAGGTGTTGGTCTCGAGGACCTCGGCCCCGGCCGCCACGTACTCCTCGTGGACCCCACGGATGCGGTCGGGCTCGGTCACGGAGAGCTCGTCGTAGCACACGCTCACGAAGACGCCCCGCTCGTAGAGGAGGGTCCCCATGGCCCCGTCCATCACGTGGACCCGGCCGTCCTCGATCAGGTCGCGGAGCCGGCTCACGGTGTCCCCGCCTCGGTGGAGGCGCCGGCCGCCGCGGGCTCGGAGCCGCGCCGCGCCTCCGGCCGGTATCCCAGGTTGGGCGCCAGCCAGCGCTCCGCCTCCTCCACCGACCAGCCCTTGCGCGCCGCGTAGGACTCGACCTGGTCCCTCCCGACGCGACCCACCCCGAAGTAGCGAGCCTCGGGATGCGCGAAATACCAGCCGCTGACCGAGGCCGCCGGAAGCATGGCGCAGCTCTCGGTGAGCTCCACGGCCACGGAACCGGGCGCCCCCAACAGCGCGAACAGCGTGTGCTTCTCCGTGTGATCCGGGCAGGCGGGGTACCCGGGCGCCGGCCGGATACCGCGGTAGGCCTCCCGAATCAGGGCGTCCCTGTCCAGCCCCTCATCCGAGGCGTATCCCCAGATCGTCCGGCGGACGCGCTCGTGCATCATCTCCGCGAGCGCCTCCGCCAGCCGGTCGGCCAGGGACTTGGCCAGGATGGCGGAATAGTCGTCGTGGTCGGCCTCGAACTCCGCGACGATCGCGTCGAGCCCGAGCCCGGCGGTCACGATGAACGCGCCGACCCAGTCGGAAACGCCGGAGGCCCGGGGCGCCACGAAGTCTGAGAGGCAGTGGTTGGGGCGCCCGTCCTTGGCGAACTGCTGTCGCAATCCGTGCGCTCGCGCCAGCACGCTGGTGCGGTCCTCGGAGTCGTAGATCTCGATGTCGTCCCCGATCGACGCTGCGGGGAAGAGCCCCACGGCCGCGCCCGTGCGCAGCCGCCCCTCCGACTCCAGGCGATCCAGGAGCTCGTTCGCTTCGGAAAACAGCTTGCTTGCCGCGACGCCGACGACGGGATCTTCCAGGATGTCCGGATAGCGCCCCCGGAGCTCCCATGTCTGGAAGAACGGGGTCCAGTCGATGTACGGGCGTATTTCCCCGATCGCCGGTTCGACCCGGACGATCCCGCGCTCCGCCGGTGGCGGCACTCGGTAGGCGCTCCAGTCCGCGGCCCACGCCCGGCGGCGGGCCTCCTCGATGGAGAGGAGCTCGCTCTTGGCGCGCTTGCCCGCATGCTGCTTCCGCACCGCGGCCAACTCGTTCCGGTTGGCGAGTCCGAACTCGGCACGCTGCTTCCGGTCCACGAGCGCGCCCACGACGCCGACGCTCCGGGACGCGTCGAGCACATGTGCTGTCACGCCGGAGTACTCGGGCTCGATCTTGACCGCGGTGTGAACCTTGGAGGTGGTGGCGCCGCCGATCAGGAGCGGCGTGTCGAACCCCAGCCGCTCCATCTCGTGCGCCACGTGGACCATCTGGTCGAGCGACGGCGTGATGAGCCCCGAGAGGCCGATGATGTCGACCTCCTGCGCGCGGGCGGTCTCGAGGATCTTCTCGGCCGGGACCATCACGCCCAGGTCGATGATCTCGTAGTTGTTACAGCCCAGCACCACGCCCACGATGTTCTTGCCGATGTCGTGCACGTCGCCCTTCACGGTCGCGAGCAGCACCTTCCCGGCCGAGCGGCCCTCCTCTCCCTCCGTCTTCTCCTCCTCGATGAACGGGATCAGGTGGGCGACCGCCTTCTTCATCACGCGTGCGCTCTTGACGACCTGGGGCAGAAACATCTTCCCGGAGCCAAACAGGTCGCCGACCACGTTCATGCCGTCCATGAGCGGGCCCTCGATGACGTGAATGGCGCGCTCCGCCTGCTGCCGCGCCTCCTCGACGTCCTCAACGATGAAGTCGGCCGTGCCTTGGACGAGGGCGTGCTCCAGCCGTTCCGCCACCGACCCCTCCCGCCAGGAAAGGTCCTCCGTGGCCTGCGTGCCCTTGCCCTGGTACTTGTCGGCCAGGACGGTGAGCCGATCGGTGGCGCCGGCGTCGCGGTCGAACAGCACGTCCTCGACCGCGTCCAGCAACTCGGGCGGGATCTCCTCGTAGACGGCGAGCGCGCCCGCGTTCACGATCCCCATGTCCATGCCGGCCTGGATGGCGTGATAGAGGAACGCGGAGTGCATCGCCTCCCGCACCTGCGGGGTGCCCCGGTAGGAGAACGAGAAATTGCTCACGCCGCCGCTAACCAGCGCGTGCGGCAGCTCCTGCTTGATCCGGCGCGTGGCCTCGATGAAGGCGACGCCGTAGCTGTTGTGCTCTTCGATGCCGGTGGCCACCGCGAAGATGTTGGGATCGAAGATGATGTCCTCGGGCGGAAAGCCGACCCTGTCCACCAACAGGCGATAGGAGCGCTCGCAGATCTCGAACTTGCGCTCCATGGTGTCCGCC
>JAHEKN010000190.1:0-4874 GCA_024638305.1 Gemmatimonadota bacterium
TACGACATCCCGGGGAAAGTGGACGGCACGCTGGAATGGGCGGTCGATGTCCGCCTCCCCGGGATGGTCCATGCCCGGAACGTACGGCCCCCCGTGGCGGGCGCCCGTCTGGTGAGCATCGACGAGTCGTCCGTGCGCGACCTACCGGGCTTCATCAGGGTCGTGAGCCGCGGGAACTACGTGGCGGTGGTCTGCGAGCGCGAGGAGCAGGCAATCGAGGCCGCGGATCTGCTCGAGGTCGAGTGGCAGAAACCGGCGAGCGCGCCGTTCCCGTCCTCGGAGGATCTGTTCGACTACATGCGTCGAGCCGGTCCGGCGAACGCGGACGGCCGAGGAGGGTCGGCACCCCGGGTGGAGGGGAACCCCGAGGCCGCCTTCGCGTCGGCGGCCACCATCGTGGAGGCGGAGTACGACGTGCCGTTCCAGGGACACACGGCCATCGGACCCGCTCATGGGTTGGCCGACCCCTCGGACGGGCAGATGACCATCTACACCAACGACATGAAGCCCTACAGCCACAGGACGGGGATCGCCGAGTTCCTGGGCATGCCGGCGGAACAGGTGCGGGTCATCTGGATGGACGGTCCCCAGCTCTACGGCCGCACCGCGGCGGACGATGCCGGCTTCGAAGCCGCCTTTCTGGCCAAGGAGCTCGGTCGCCCGGTCCGCGTGCAGTGGATGCGCCACGAGGAGACCGCCTGGGACACCAAGGGCCCCGCGTTCGCATTCACGCTCCGGGGGGCGCTGGATGCCGATGGGAATGTGACCGCGCTCGACTACCGGGCGCGGATCGCCAACTACGGCCACGTCGGGTACAACCAGCCGGACACCGTTCTGATCGCCCAACTCATGGGGATCCGGCCGGACCGCCCGGCTCCGGGCGGTGGGTCGGGGCCGGCGGAGATGTACGTGATCCCCAGCCGTCGGCAGCAGACCGAACCCGTGCGCTTCCCCCTCGCGTTCGAGACGCCGCTCCGGACGGGGAACCTGCGAGACCCGAACGGCCCGCAGACCACGTTCGCCGGCGAGTCGTTCGTCGACGAGCTGGCCACCGCCGCCGGCGCCGACCCGGTCGAGTTCCGGCTCCGGATGCTGCGAGGCTCCAACGAGGACGACGAGCTGTTCCGGCGGGCCCGGTCGATCGCCGTGGTCGAGGCGGCCGCCGAAGCGTACGGCTGGGAGCCACGGCCGTCCCCCGCGCCCGTCGGATCGGAGCGCATTCTGGTGGGGCGGGGGATCGCGTACGCCTACAGGTCGCGCACTACCGTGGCCGTGATTGCCGAAGTCGAGGTGGACCGCGAAACGGGAGGTGTCTGGGCTCGCCGCATGGTGTGCGCACACGACTGCGGCCTGGTGGTGAATCCGGACGGACTCAGGAGCACGATCCAGGGCAACCTGCTCCACGGACTCAGCCGCGCGCTCCACGAGGAGGTGCAGTTCGACACGGAGATGGTGACGAGCGTGGACTGGCGGTCGCACCCCACGCTCCGGCACCGGGACGCCCCCGAGCGGATCGACGTGGTCGTGGTGAACGGGGACCCCGATCCCGACCGACCGGACCTGGCGCCATACGGAGCCGGCGAGCCCTCCCATCGGCCCGTGATCGCCGCGGTGGCCAACGCCATCCACGACGCGACTGGCGTACGCATCCGAAGAGTGCCGTTCCGGCCGGAGCGTGTGCTGGCGCGTCTCCAAGCAGAGGGGGTGTGATGTCCACGAAGCCGCCAACGGAAGGGGGACGGCGGGCCTTCTGGCTACGGTTCGTGGAAGAACCCTGGCTGACCAAGGCCATCGTCCGCACGGTGCGCTCGCTTGTTCAGCGACGGAGCGCCACTCGACTGAAGTTCTCCGGACGGAAGCTGGTCTCCGGGGCAACCCGGTCCCGCACCAGGCCCCGCGTGCCCTGAGGTAGGCCGGTCGCCCCCGGTTCCTCGCTAACGTCTGACTGCGCGAATCGTCGCTCCCCGCACGCGGTTGCGCTCCCCGATCGCCAGCCGCTCGCCCGACTTCACCCAGATCCCGTACTGCATGAGCGGCTGCGGGCGGCGATCCACGATGCGGTTCCCGTCCACGACAACGTCGCGTGAGTGATTCGTGCCCTGTGCGCCCGAGAGGAGGACGGCCACCACCTCGCTGGACGTCCGGGGCGGGTCGGGCGCTTCGACGCCCGTGTCGTAGAGGACGTTCCCGATGCAGCTTCCGCCGTCGACGCCCACGAATCCGATTCCGAACCAGTGCGACCGCTCGAGTAGGTTGTGGTGCACGCGGAGGTTCTTTCCTCGGACACCGAGCGCGTTGAACTCCGCCCAGACACCGCGCAGGCAGCCCACGAACCGGTTGTGCGCCACGAGGACGTCCTCGACGGTGTGCCCGCCCTCCACGGCCCGGAAGCTCGAGTTGAACGTGACGCCCTGACCGTTCCACGTGCCGCGGTGACCGTCGTCGATGTCCACGAAATCCGAGAGCGTTATGCGGACGTCGCGTGCGCCCCGGCGCGGCTTCCTGCCCGTGTGGCCATCCGCCAGCAAGCAGTGCACCTGGATCCCGTCGTTCCGGAGGCGCGCGAACCGGGAGCGCTCGACCCGGAGGCGGTGGGGGCTGTAGAGCTTGAGTCCCTCTTCGATCCCGTCGCGCACGTGGATGCCGTCGAACGACCAGTCGTCGGCACGCACGCCGTGAAACGCGGACACCGTGTCGCCCGGGGAGAATCCGGCCCCGCGAAGGTCGAACTCGCCGCCCACCACGGTGAGGGCGCACGCGCCCGCGCGATCATGGAACATGTGGTCCACCGCGCCGCCGTCCGCCGGCACTCGCTTCACCAGCAGGGCATCGGGCGCCTCGAGGGTCAGCGGTCTCGGGTGTGCGGACAGGTCCACCGAGTCCACCACGTGCCGTCCGGGAGGGATGCGCAAGGTCCCCCCCCGTACGGGGTCCAGCGCCCGAATCGCCCGCAGGAGGGCGTCGTCGATGGGTGTGGCTCCGTCCGTCGGGAGCCCGAACGCGGGGTCCTGCAGGTCGACTCGGGCCTGGGTCAAGCGTCCTCTGGCGTCAGCGGTGGCGGGCCAGCATGGCCTGGAATGCCGGGTCGTCCCGGATCGGCTCCCAGGTGTACCGAGTGGCAAGGCTGTTGACGGTCACGAGGGTCGAGCTTACGAGCAGCGGCTCGAGCAATGCCACCGCCGCATCCACCTCGCCGAGCTCGGCGTACGCCTGCGCCCAGCGGCGCTGCACGCCAGGGAGCTGCGCGGCCGGCACGTCCATGGCCATCGCGGCATCCAGGACTCGGCGGGCCTCGTCCGTTCGCCCCGCGCGCGCCAGGTCGCGGGCGTACTGCCCCTGGGCCTGAGCGTTGGTCGGGGGCACGGGGTTACGGTCGCGCTCTGCGGCGAGCTGCACCCACAGCTCGCGGGATTCCTGGGTCCGGCCGGCCACGCGATGTACCCACGCCTTCGGGGCCAGGCAGGCACAGCGCATCTCCGGGTTGGGATGATCCTCACGCATCCGCAGGATCATGTCGTCGAACTCCCCGCCGGTGAGGAGGGTGGGGTAGTTGTTCACGATTGCGGCAATCTGCTGCGGCGGCATGTTGATCCGATCCCGTGCGGCCCGGAACGCCCGCATCATGCCGTTCGCGCCGCCGCCCGACGCCATCGCGTGGAGGATCATCTCGTTGGCCAGCGCGTTCTCGGCCGCGTCGAGAAAGTCGGTGGAGCTCTCGAGCAGGGCACTCGAGGTCGCAAAGTCGCCCAGCAGCCGAGCAGCGGCCGCTCCCTGCACGAGCTGCTGAATTCCGGCGCCGTCCATTTGTGCGGCGGCAACCCGACGATTGAGCTCCTCATTGGTGAGCTGGGCTCCGAGCGCCATCGGAACAGCGGCCACCAGAAGGGCGAGGACGAGCGTGACGGTACGCATGCGCAGACTCCAGGAACGGGGGGGCAATCCTGGGGCGGACCATGCCCGGAGGGGCAGGGCGGCCCGATGGTCAACGCCAATGTACGGCTCCCGTGGACACGGGACCAAGGATCATCTCCGTCCGGCGCGTGGGCGTGCGCGTGGGCCCCGCACACCTGTGAGCCAGCGGTGGACAAGCCCCGGGCGATTTTTTAGAATCGTGCGCCCCACGATCAAGGGGCATTGGTCAGACAAGTGGAATTCGCTCGACGCGATGGGCCGTCCGCCCACCTCATCGTGCCTTTGCCGCGTCCGGGACGGATACCCGACGCGGTTTTCTCGTAGGTACGGGAGTCGAAATGATCTCGGTCGACAGTGTTACGAAGCGGTTCGGCGACGTGGTCGCGGTGGACGAGCTCAGCTTCGACGTGGACCGAGGCGAGGTGCTCGGCTTCCTGGGTCCCAATGGGGCCGGCAAGACCACGATGATGCGGATGCTCACCGGCACCCTGCAGCCGGACACGGGAACGGTCCGGTTCGACGGCGCGCCCATCGAAGAGGACCTGACCGCCGCCAAGCGAAGGGTCGGATACCTGCCCGAGGCCAACCCGCTCTACGACGAGATGCTGGTCGCCGAATACCTGGAGTACGTGGCGGACCTGAGGGCGTTGTCTCGGGAGGAGCGCCGGAGTGGTGTCGCCGATGCGGTCACGGAGACGGACATCGGGTCCGTGTTCTATCGGCCCATCGGGGAGTGCTCGAAAGGCTTCCGACAGCGGGTTGGGATGGCAGCCGCCATCCTGCACCGGCCCGAGATGCTGATCCTGGACGAGCCCACCGAGGGGCTCGACCCGAATCAACGCGTCGAGATCCGCCGGCTGGTGGGTGCCCTGGGGAAGGAGCGGACGGTGCTCCTGAGCACGCACGTGATGCAGGAGGTCGAGGCCACCTGCTCGCGCGTCGTCATCCTTTCGCGTGGCCGC
>JAHEKN010000190.1:4884-6754 GCA_024638305.1 Gemmatimonadota bacterium
GCGGCACAGGGCACCGTGGACGAGCTGCTGGCCAGCCGAACCGGACTCGCCCGCTACGTGGTCGAGGCGGAGGGCGACCGGGTAGCGGAGATTCTCGCGCAGTTGAACGGGGTCGCCGCCCACACGGTGGAATCGGTCGACGGCAGGGTCCGCCTCCACCTGGAGGCGCCGGGCGAGGTCGAGCTCCGGCCGCACATCTATAGAACGGCCACGGAGCACGGATGGACGCTCTGGGAGCTCCACCGCGAGCGCACCAGCCTCGAGCAGGTCTTCCGCCAGCTGACGATCGACGAACCGAGCTCCGCCGCCGAGGAGGGTGTGTGATGCGCTCGAGGACCTGGACGGTCGCGAAGCACGAGCTCCGCGGATACTTCGATCAGCCGACCGCCTACGTGCTCGGGGTGGCGTTTCTGGCCATCTCGCTCTTCCTCCTCTTTCGGACGCTGTACGCGTCGGGCGTGGCCTCGCTCCGGCCCCTGTTCGACCTGCTGCCACTCCTTTTCGCGATCTTCATCCCCGCCGCGACCATGCGCAGCCTGGCCGAGGAACGGCGGGGTAAGACCCTCGAGTGGCTCATGGCGCAGCCTCTCACCGAGAGCGAGGTGGTGCAGGGTAAGTTCCTGGGCGATTGGCTCTTCGTGTTGATCGTCTTGGCCGGCACGCTCCCCACCGCGGTCGGGGTCTTGCTCGCATCGACCGCGGACCCCGGCATCGTCCTGGCCCAGTACATCGGCGCGGCGCTACTCGCCGCCCAGTTCGTGGCCCTCGGACTGTGGGCGTCGAGCGTCACCCGCAACCAGATCACGGCCTTCATCGTGGGCGCGGGCCTGTGCTTCCTCCTCTTCCTGATCGGCCTTCCCATCGTCCAGATCGGGTTCCCGCCGGTCATCGCCAATCCGCTCGCCCGGCTCTCCGTGGTCGGACACTTCGAGAACGTGGCGCGCGGGGTCGTGGACCTGCGCGACGTCCTCTACTTCGTGTCCATGACGGCGCTCTTCCTCGTCCTGGCCACCGGGGCCATCGCGAGCGATAGGCTGAGCCACGGCCGCTCCGAGTTTCGCCGGCTGCGACTCGGCGCCGCGATGGTGGCCGCTCTCGTCCTCCTGCTCAACCTGCTCGGCGGCTACGTGCGTGGACGGCTGGACCTCACGGCCAACAACCTCTATACGCTGGCCGACGGGACGCGCGCCATCCTGGGAGAACTGGACGACCTGGTGCGGATCAAGCTGTTCGCTTCGGACGAACTCCCCTCCGAGATCCAACACCAGCTCCGGGACGTGCGCGACCTGTTGGCGGACATGCGGGGAGCCTCCAACGGCAATCTCGAGGTCACGATCGTAGACCCCGACGACGACGAAGACGCGGCCGCCGAGGCCTCGTCGTTCGGGATCTTTCCCCTGGAGTTCCAGGTGCTCCGGGACGACGAGTTCCAGGTGCGGCGCGGCTATTACGGACTCGCGGTGACGTACGCCGACGCCCAGGAGGTCATTCCGGTCATCGAGCGGGCAGACGATCTCGAGCTGCGCCTCATGTCGGCAATCGCCGGGATGACCGACGAGGATCCCGCCACGGTCACGTTCGTGCAGGGCGGGGAAGCCAAGAGCCCGTATGCCATCCCCGGGCTGCCCGAGAGCGTCGGAGACCGCTATTCACTGCGGACGGTCGACCCCGTGGCCGACGCGGCGGCCGTGGTCTCGCCGGACTCCGTGTCCGTGCTGGTGGTGGCGGGACCGACCGCGGCGCTCGACCCCGCGACCGTGGCTCTGATCGAATCATACGCGGACGCCGGCGGGGCCGTGCTGTTGCTGGTCGAGCCCGTACAGATCGAGCCACAATCACCGGTGCCGCTGCCGGTCGCGTCAGGTTTGGA
>JAHEKN010000191.1 GCA_024638305.1 Gemmatimonadota bacterium
CTGGAGCGCGGCCGTGCGGCGTCCGTCATGATAGTCGGCAGCCGTGACGACCTGGATCTCGTTCTCCGAGAGGCCGCGACCCAGGATCCGGCGGAGCTCGGGATCGTCTTCGATCAGCAGGACCTTCACGGCCGCCGTCCGCGACCGGGCCGCGACCCGCCGACCCGGGTGGCGTGCATGCACACTGTCCTGTAATGCTGTCGAAAGGTGCCCCGCTCCATGGTGCGGGGTCCGATGGCCCCCATCAGGGAGGTGTTCCGGTGCACCGAGTTCGTGTGACGACCCGCTCGTGCGCGCTTCTGAGCGCGTCCCTGCTCGCGGTCGCCCCGTTGCATCTGGCTTCGCAGGCGACCCGGACGATCGAACACACCGCGACCGAAGTACCGGCCGTCCCCGTGCCGGAGTTCTCCCGAGGGGACGCTTTCGGCCTCACGGCGCGAATCGCCGTCCCGGCGGTGCTCTTCTGGTTGGGGATGGAGGCCGACGAGACCGTTCGCGGCTGGGCCCAGGGGCCGGGGCTCCAGGATAGCGCCCTGATCGACGGGGTCACGTCGACGTTCAACCACATCGGCTCGCCGTGGCCGATGGTCGTGAGCGCCGCGACCTACGTGGCGGCCCAGGCCGTGGGGCAGCCCGATGCGGCTGACGTCGCCTGGCACGTCTCGGCGTCGCTCTTCGCGACGGCCGGGGCCACTGCCGTGATCAAGGGTGTCGTTGGGAGGGCGCGTCCTTACCACACCGGCGAGGACTCCGACATCTTCGACCCCGGCGAGGGGCTCTCCGGCAACAGCCACTACACGTCGTTCCCGTCCGGACACACTGCCACTGCCTTCGCGCTGGCCGCGTCCCTCTCGACCGAGGTGGCGCATCGCTGGCCTCGTGCGGCCACGCCCGTCCGGATCGCGACCTACGGGGCCGCGGGGCTCACCGGGTTTGCGCGCGTCTACCGCGACCGGCATTGGGTCACCGATGTCGTCGTGGGGGCACTGATCGGTCACTGGGTCGGTTCGCGCGTTGCAGGCCGGCACGGAGGATCGAGCGCCTGGAAGCCCATTCCGTTCCTTGCTCCCGGTTTCGCCGGCGATCTGACCGCCGGCATTGCGCTTAGGGTACGATAGGAACATCCCGCTCAAGGTAGGGGCGTCACCTTACGGCGGGCTTACGACGGCACGTGGAGGCGGACGGGCCGACGCGGATGATCGGGGAGGGCTCGGGACGCGTGGGGAGTGCTCGAACACGAGGATCGTCTCCTCGTCCGGCAGGTCGTCCGGACCGAGCACGACGGTGCTCCCGCCCACGTGTTCGACCCGCGGCCGGCCCTCGAGCCAGGGGCCGAGGTCCCCCAGATCGCCCGGGCTTCCAGGCTCGGGCTCGAGCGCCGGGATGCGGTAGTGCATGGGAACGAGCAGCCGGGGTCGGAGAGCGGCCCTGATCTCGGCGAGCTGGTCCTCCGACAGGATGTGGTATTGGGAGTCGGCGGGGGCCATCAGGACGTCGACGCGACCGAGCGCGGCCGCGTTCTCCGGCGTGAGCGGCCCGTTGTCTCCCAGGTGGACGATGCTTACCCCAGCCACCTCGACCTTCATGAGCGTGTTGAGCTGGCCGAACTCCATCCCGTAGGGGTCGGCGTGCTTGCCCTCGACCGCGATAACGCGCACGTCGCCCAGCTCGTACACGCCAGGACCGTCGATCACCTGGACATCGGAGCCCCAGGGGAGCGGCATGCCGCGGTACCGGCCCGCGTCATGGTCGTAGTGCGGATGGGTGATCAGGACCGCGTCCGGGACGATCCCGGCGGGAAAGGCGTATCCGATCCACACCCGGCTGGCGTAGGGGTCGAGCAGCAGCTCCACACCCTCCGGCGAGCGGACCAGAAAGGAGGCGTGAGCCAAATACTCGATTGTCACGCCGTCCACGGGGGATCCCGCCCGCTCAGCTACCGGAGCCGCGCCGGGATCCGTGGCAGCTCCGTCCGCTTCCGATCGCTCCGCGGCCGGGGCGCATGCGGCAGCCACGGCTGCGAGGAGCGCCCACAGCGCGACTCCGGTCCTCACGCCGCCGCCGGGCGGAATATCGTGAGCGCGTAGCCGTCCGGATCGCGGAGGCTGAACTCGAACTGACGGGCCTCCGGGTTCACGTGCGGCTCATCGAACACGTTGGCTCCCATGCCGACCGCGCGCTCGTGGACGGCCTCGACCTCGTCCCCGGCATGCAGGTAGACGAGCACGCCTTTTCCGCCCTCGCCGGGGGTGGGCTCCGCCAGGGCGGTGTGCTCCCGGATCCCCGAGTGGTGGAGCATGAGAACGGTCTTTCCGTCCTTCATGATCATCTCGAAGTGGGGCCCGCCGTGGCCGCTCTCCGCCTCGAGCAGCTCCTGATACCAGGCGGACGACTTCTCCACGTCCTGCACGACGAGCATGACACCGGAATACATGAGCGCTCCCTCCGCCGCGTCGATGTCGGTTGAGGGTGTGCGCGGGGGGGCCGCTCGGGCAAGGAGGCCGCGCGCGGACGGCTGTCAGCCGCACCAGCGCGACGGCGTGGGCGGCCAGCCCCGCGGCCGACGTGCGAGCGACCCGCGTCGGCGACTAGATTGTGGGACGTCCGACCCGCCGCGACCGTTTTTCTCCGTCCGCACGAGAGGTTCGATGCCCACCTACGCGATCCGCGTCAACGGCGAACGCCACCAGGTCGAAGCGCCCGCCGAGATGCCGCTTCTCTGGGTTCTGCGCGACCTGATCGGTCTGACCGGCACCAAGTACGGGTGCGGCCGGTCCCAGTGCGGAGCCTGCACGGTGCAGCTCGACGGCAGCCCCGTGCGCTCCTGTGGTCTCCGCATCTCCCGCGTGGGCGACCGTTCGATCACGACCATCGAGGGCGTCTCCGTGGGCGGACTGAACGCGGTGCAACGAGCCTGGGTGGCGGCCGAGGTCCCGCAATGCGGCTACTGCCAGCCCGGACAGGTGATGGCGGCCACGGCGCTCCTGACGGAGAACCCGAACCCGACGGACGCCGACATCGACGAAGCGATGTCCGGCAACATCTGTCGCTGCGGGACCTACCAGCGAATCCGCCAGGCCATCCACACCGCGGCCGAGGAGGGCTGAGACGATGACCAACGTCCAGAAGCTCGATCGTCGCGAGTTCGTGAAGCTCGGAGCAGCGGCCGGCGGCGGCCTGCTCCTCGGCGTCTCGTTTCCCGGGAGCGCCCGGGCCGATGCCCTCGGCATCCTGACGCCCGACGGTGCAGAGGTCTTCCATCCCAACGCCTTCATTCGCCTGGATACCGACGGGTCGCTCACCATCTGGTGCGGCAAAGCGGACATGGGGCAGGGCGTCCGGACGTCGCTTCCCATGATCGTCGCGGACGAGATGGATGCCGATTGGTCGCGTGTCACGTCCGTCCAGGCCGACGCCCATCCGAGCAAGTATGGGCGGCAGATGACGGTCGGCAGCTCGAGCGTCCGTGGGGGTGGCTGGATGGGGCTCCGACAGGCGGGCGCGGCGGCCCGTGAGATGCTCGTGGCGGCGGGGGCCGCGGCCCTGGCCGTCCCTCGGAGCGAGCTCCGCACCGAGTCGGGAAGTGTGATCCACGAGCGCTCCGGGCGGTCGCTCGGCTACGGAGAGCTGGCGAGCGCGGCGGCCGAGCTGCCGGTCCCGGAGTCGCCCCGACTCAAATCTCCCGACCAGTTCACGCTGATCGGCACGCCCGTCCCGCAGGTCGACTCGACGCCCAAGGTGACGGGCGAGGCCACGTTCGGCATCGACGTGCGCGTGCCGGGGATGCTGTTCGCCACGGTGGCCAAGCCCATGATTCTGGGGGGCTCGCTGGAGCGCATGGACGAGGCGGCGGCCCGCGCGGTTCCGGGTGTGCGCCACGTGGTGCGGATCTCTTCGGGCGTGGCCGTGGTGGCCGACAACACGTGGGCCGCCTTCGAGGGCGCCAACGCGCTCGAGTGCCAGTGGACCGGGGACTTCACCATGAGCTCGCTGGACATCACGCGGCACAACGAGAGGCTCCTCGAGAGCGCCGGTGCGATCGCACGCGAGGAGGGGAACGCGGGTGCGGCCCTGGCAGCAGCGGCGGAGACCGTCGAGGCCACCTACGAGGTGCCCTACCTGGCGCACGCCACCATGGAGCCCATGAACTGCACGGCGCACGTGCAGGCGGATCGCTGCGAGCTCTGGGCGCCCACCCAGAACCCGCAGGGCGCGCAGAGCACGGCGGCCCGCCTCACCGGGCTACCGATCGAGAGCGTGACGGCACACGTGACCTACCTGGGATGCGGGTGGGGGCGGCGCAGCCGACCCGACTTCGTGGAGGACGCGGTCGAGACCGCGATGGCCGTGGGGGGGCCGGTGCAGGTGGTGTGGAGCCGCGAGGAGGACATGCGGAACGACCAGTACCGCCCCGCCTCGATGATACGGTTCCGGGGCGCCGTCGCCGGGGGCCGGCTGGGTGCGTTCAGCGCGCGCGTCGCGGGTCCTCCCCTAGGCGTGACCGACGGCGGTGGACGGGGCGGGGGAGGGGTGGACCGAAACGCCGTGGACGGCGTGGTCTCCATGACCTACACCATCCCCAATCTGCTCGTGGACTACAGCCGCTCGAACGTGCAGGTGCCCACCGGCTATTGGCGTTCGGTCGGGCCGTCCGGGAACACCTTCATGGTGGAGAGCTTCATCGACGAGTTGGCCCTCGCGGCGGGCGTCGATCCGCTCGAGTTCCGGCTACAGATGCTCGGCGACCACCCGCGCATGAAGCACGTGCTCGAGGTCGTGGCGGACATGGCCGACTGGGGTGGGTCAGTCCCTGCCGGCCGCGGGCGCGGCATCGGCATCGTGGAGGACAAGGGCGGCATCGTGGCCCAGATTGCCGAGGTCTCCGTAGACGAGGGCGAGGTGCGTGTCCACCGCGTGTGGTGTGCCGCGGACTGCGGACAGATCATCCATCCGGGCATCGTGGACGCGCAGCTCACCGGCTCGATCGTGACGGGGCTCACGATGGCCCTCTACGGCGAGATCACCATCGAGAACGGCCGCGTCGTGCAGAGCAACTTCCACGACTACCAGATGCTCCGCATGCGGGGAATGCCGCGGGTGGCCGTCCACGTAGTGGACAGCCGGGAGGATCCGGGCGGTGTCGGCGAGCCGGCGGTGCCGGCCATCGCGCCGGCCGTGACCAACGCCGTGTTCGCGCTCACGGGAGAGCGGATTCGTAAGCTTCCGATCCGGCTGTCACAGGAGGCAGCATCGGGTCGCTGACGTGAGTGAGGTCCCCGAGGTAGCCCGGGCCGGCGGCCGATGCCGAGGCCGGCGGCCCGGCCGTAGGCCGCTCTAGGCGGAGCCCTTCCGATAGAGTCGGTCCAGGCTCTGCTCGTACTCTTCGATCGAGATCCGGCCGGCCGCGAACTCCTCCATCAGCGCCTCCAGGGTCGCCTCACGGCTCCGGGGCGGCGCCACGGCCTCCACGGCGTCATCCTCCTGAGCTGCCACGCGCCGTCCAGGGCGCTCCGGGGCGTCGCCGCCCGGAGCGAGCGTGCGCCGAACGCGCATGGGCTCTATGGGGCTACGGGGCTGCCCCGTGGGCAGACCGCGACGCGCGAGCAACGTGACCACCGTGACGAAGACGATCATGATCGCGAGGGTCGAGAGCACTCGGGTCTCCTAGGGGCCTGCGGTGACAGACTTCGGAGGGGCCGCGTCCGGCGACCCCTCCGAGCCGTTCAATCTAGTACCGGTAGTGGTCCGGCTTGTACGGTCCCTCGACGGGCACGCCGATGTACTCGGCCTGCTCTTCGGTCAGCTCGGTCAGCCTGGCGCCCAGGTGCTCCAGGTGCAGCCGCGCGACCTTCTCGTCCAGGTGCTTCGGAAGCACGTACACGCGCTTCTCGTACTTCTCCGGGTTCCGGGCCAGCTCGATCTGCGCGATCACCTGGTTGGTGAAGCTGGCGCTCATCACGAAGCTGGGGTGTCCGGTGGCGCAGCCCAGGTTGAGCAGGCGTCCCTCGGCCAGGATCATCACCGAGTGCCCGTCCGGGAAGCGGAACTCGTCGTACTGGGGCTTGATGTTGATCTGCTTGACGCCGTGCTTCTTGAGCTCGGCCATCTCGATCTCGTTGTCGAAGTGGCCGATGTTGCCGACGATAGCCTTGTCCTTCATGCGCGCCATGTGCTCGAACCGGACGACGTCCTTGTTCCCGGTCGTGGTGATGAAGATGTCGGCCGTCTCCACCACGTCCTCGAGCGTCTTGACGTCGAAGCCTTCCATGGCGGCCTGTAGGGCGCAGATGGGATCGATCTCGGTGACGATCACCCGCGCTCCCGCGGCGTCCAGCGCCTGCGCGCAGCCCTTGCCCACGTCGCCGTAACCGCAGACTACGGCCGCTTTACCGGCAATCATCACGTCGGTGGCTCGGTTGAGCCCGTCGATAACCGAATGCCGACATCCATAGATGTTGTCGAACTTGGACTTGGTGACCGAGTCGTTCACGTTGATGGCCGGGAAGAGCAGGGTGCCGTCCTCGGTCATCTCGTACAGACGCTTCACACCGGTGGTGGTCTCCTCGGAGACGCCCTGGATGGCGGGAGCGATGCGGCTCCAGCGATCGGGGTCCTCCGCCTGGATCCGCCGGAGCAGGTCCAGGATCACACCCCACTCCTCCGGCTCGCTCTCGGCGTCGAACGCGGGCACCTGGCCGGCGCGCTCGAACTCGAGACCCTTGTGGACCAGCA
>JAHEKN010000036.1 GCA_024638305.1 Gemmatimonadota bacterium
GCACGACCATGGGAACGCTGGACGGCAAGGTCGCGATCGTCACCGGCGCGGGGCAGGGCCTCGGTCGCATCGAGGCGCTCGCACTCGCCGGGCAGGGCGCATCGGTGGTCGTGAACGACCTCGGTACCAACGCGGACGGCTCGGGGTCCTCGGAAGAGCCCGCTCGAAGCGTCGTCGAGGAGATCGAGGCGGCGGGTGGCAAGGCCACGACGGCGTTCGGCGACGTGGCCGACTGGGAGCAGTCGGAGCGGATCGTGCGGGCCGCGGTCGAGCAGTTCGGCGATCTCCACATCCTGGTGAACAACGCCGGCTTCTCCCGCGACGGCATGATCGTGAAGATGACCGAGGAGATGTGGGACTCGGTGCTCCGCGTCCACGCCAAGGGTCACTTCAACATGATCCGTCACACCATGTCGCACTGGCGCGACCGCTCGAAGGCGGGCGGCGGGGAGCCGCTCTACGGACGGCTGATCAGCACGGCGTCGGACGCGTTCCTGCCGGGATCGCAGATCGCCCTCCGGCGGGTCCCGAACATCGAAGACCTGAT
Organism: Gemmatimonadota bacterium; assembly: GCA_024638305.1. GTDB lineage: Bacteria > Gemmatimonadota > Gemmatimonadetes > Longimicrobiales > Gaopeijiaceae > JAHEKN01. The sequence goes on from JAHEKN010000036.1 coordinate 548, forward strand.
CGGCCAGGTCTACATGTTCAAGATCATCAAGCTCAACAAGCGTCGCAGGAACATCGTGGTGTCGCGCCGCGTGATCCTCGAAGGCGAGCGCGAGGTGCGCCGCAAGACGCTGGTCAAGGAGCTCCTGGTGGGGCAGGTGCGCCAGGGTGTGGTCAAGAACATCACGGACTTCGGTGCGTTCGTGGATCTCGGTGGAATGGACGGTCTGCTGCACATCACCGACATGTCCTGGGGCCGTGTCGGGCATCCGTCCGAGGTGGTGAACATCGGCGCGGAACTCGACGTCAAGGTTTTGGACATCGATTGGGACCGCGAGCGCATCTCGCTCGGCCTCAAGCAGCTCCTTCCGTATCCCTGGACCGAGATCGACCGGAAATACCCGGTCGGCTCCCGGGTCCACGGGCGCGTGGTCTCCATCACCAACTACGGGGCCTTCATCGAGCTGGAGAAGGGCGTCGAAGGCCTGGTCCACATCTCCGAGATGTCCTGGACCCGCAACGTCCGTCACCCCAGCAAGCTGGTGACCATCGGAGACGAGATCGAGGCGGTGGTCCTGAAGGTCGATCCGCAGGAGGAGAAGATCTCCCTCGGCATGAAGCAGATCGAGGAGGATCCGTGGTTGGCGTTGCCGCTCAAGTACCCGTCCGGCACGGTCCTGGACGGCGTCGTGCGGAATCTGACGTCCTTCGGCGCATTCGTGGAGATCGAGCCCGGGATCGACGGCCTGGTACACGTCTCGGACATGAGCTGGACCAAGCGCATCGAGCACCCCTCGGAGATGGTCGACAAGGGGGACGAGCTGAAGGTCATGGTTCTCGACGTGGACTCGGAGAGCAAGCGCATCTCGCTCGGGATCAAGCAGCTTTCCGATGATCCTTGGCCCCAGATCACGGAGCGTTTCGCCCCGGGCGTGGAGGCGGAGGGCAAGGTGGTGCGGCTTCAGGATCGCGGGGTCGTGGTGGATCTGGGCGACGACATCGAGGGATTCGTCCCCGCGTCGCACTCCACCGTGGACGACGCGGACCGGCTGAACGAGTATTTCCACGTCGGCGACGCGGTCGACCTCCGCGTGGTGGAGTCCGACGCAGCCGACCGGCGCATCGTTCTCGAGGTGACCACCGCCCCTGAGCGTAAGGGCGCCCCCCCGGAGGAAGCGTCAGCGGAGGGAGATGCGGGCGACGACGCGGGCGGAACGGAGGAAGCCAAGGCGTCCGAGCCGGCCGCTGAGCCGGCCGCTGAGCCCACCGCTGAGCCAGCCGAGGAGCCAGCCGCCGAAGCCGGGGAAGCCACGGCGGAAGAGGCCGTGACGGAAGCCGAGACGGAAGAGGCCGTGACCGAAGCCGACCCGGAGGAGGCCGTGGCCGAAGCCGAGACGGAGGAGGCCGTGGCCGAGGCCGAGGAGACCGTGGCCGAGGCCGAGGAGACCGTGGCCGAGGCTCCGGCGGAAGAAGCCGCCGCAGACGTGGAGGAGGCCGCCGAGGCGGGAGCGGACGAGGCCGATGAGCCGTCCGACGTCGAGGCGAAGGCCGAGGACGCTACTGACGAGGGATCCGCGGAGAAGGCGGATCCGGTGGCCTGATCGCGGGTCAGTTGGTGCATAGCGGGAGGAACCGCCGCCGGTTCACCGGCGGGTGCCGGAGCCGTAGGCCAAGGTCGTGGGCCACGATGTGCGCGACCCTCGTGTGGGTTGCCACCGGCAGCGGATGTCAGTTGGTGCAGGGCCCGTCCGAGCCACCTCCGGCTCCAGTGGCCGCACCCGATCCAGCGATCGAATCGGGATCCTCCTCCGCGCCCGAGCGGGCGGCCGCTGCGGAAGAGGTCGCGCGCGCCCGGGGAGCCCTGGCGAGCGGCGACGACGACACCGCCCTGCAGGCGGCCCGTCGTGTAGTCGCGGAGTATCCCACGACGCCGGGCTCATCGGAAGCCTTGTGGATCCTCGCGCAGGCGGCGTTTCGGAGCGGCGGGTACGCGGAGGCCGGAGAGGCTGGCGCTCGCTACGCGTCGCTCGTGCCTGTCGAGGACGAGCGGGGGGCCGAAGCCCTGTTGCTCGCGGCCCGATCACGGTCGGCGACGGGCGACCGGGCGGGGGGCGTGAGCCTCCTGCTCTCCGGGAGTCCGGAACGACTGCGCCCGGTTCTGCGTGAGGCGCAGTCGTTGGTCCGTGAGAGCGTGCGCCTCGTGGAGACGGATGGGCTCGAGCAACTGATAGGCGGCGTACCGGAGACCCACCCGCTCCTGCCGGCGGTGCTGGTGGAGTACGGAATCGGCCTCTACTTCGGTGGTCGTATCGACGACGCCGGTGGCGCGGCGCGGCGAGTCTTGGCCGCGGACGCCGCGGAGGAATCGGACCGCGAGGTGGCCCGCTCGCTCCTGAGCGGGCGCGTGGAGGAGACGGTCGGGGCGGCCATGTCGGTCGGGCTGATCCTGCCCGCCACGGGGTCTCCGACCCTGCAGGAATACGCGGAACTGGTCCAGGAAGGCGTCGAGGTGGCTCTGCGGGAGGCGGCGGAGAGACGCAGGCGGCCGGTCGGACTGACGATGCGCGACGACCGCGGCGATCCCGGCCTGAGCCGGCGCTCGGTCCGGGAGCTTCAAGACGACGACGTCATCGCCGTGGTCGGCCCCCTCCTGGATGCGCAACTCGATGAGGCGGCCCGCGGGCGTGGGTCGGCGCTGGCCCTCGTGTCCCCCACGGCGTCCAGAGTTCCCGAGGGGGCGCAGGGCGTCTATTCGCTCGCCGCTCCGGACCCCGGAGCCGCGCGCGCATTGGCGGCCCATGCCACCGATCGGGCGTATCGGCGGATCGCGCTCGTCTACCCGCGTTCTCCGGCCTCGATCGTTGAAGCCCGGGCCTTTCTCGAGGCCTACGGGACGTCCGGCAGAGGGGAGGTTCGCGAATTCCCCTACGAGCCGGGCGCCACGTCGTTCGGTGACCAGTTGCGTGGGGCAGAACGGTTCCGGGCCGAGGCTTTGGTGCTACCCGTTCCGGACGAGGACATCGAGCTCCTGGCCCCGCAGGTGTCGTTCTACGGATTGGACACCCTGGGGGTCGAGGTGCTGGGGACCGCCGCCTGGGGAGAGGCCGAGACCCTCGAACGGATCGACCCGCGACACACGGACGGTGTGGTCGTGGCATCACCGAGGGTGTCGGACGGCGCCGAGAGTCCCTACGAGCGGTTCGTCGCGGCGTATGAATCCGTGCATCGCAGGACGCTGCGCAGCCCGATTCCGGCCTTCGGCTACGACGCGGCCCGGCTGGTCCTGAGCGCCATCGAAGCGGGGGCCCGCAGCCCGGCGGACCTCGTCGCCCGCCTCGAGCGGATCGTGGACCATCCGGGCGCAACCGGCACGATTTCCATTGTCGACGGGCGCATCGTCCGAAGGCACGGGCTTTTCGAGCTCCGCCAAGGTGAGCTGATTCCGGTCGGCCGAGCCTTCGAGTGACCATGGAGGACAAGCTCGCGCGCTTGCGCGAGCTGGAAGAGCAGGCGCTCGAGGGCGGGGGTCCGGAGCGGCTTGCGGCGCAGCACGCCAAAGGAAAGCTGACTGCACGGGAGCGGGTGGATCTGCTCCTCGACCCGGAATCGTTCGTCGAGCTCGATCGCTTCGTGACGCACCGGTCGACCGAATTCGGCCTCGATGAGAGGAAGGTGCTGGGCGACGGCGTCGTCACGGGCTACGGTCGGATCGACGGGCGGCTGGTCTACGTGTTCTCGCAGGACTTCACCGTGTTCGGGGGGAGCCTTTCCGGCGCACATGCCGAGAAGATCGGAAAGGTGCAGGATCTGGCTCTCGCCAACGGTGCGCCCATCATCGGCCTCAACGACTCCGGCGGGGCGAGGATCCAGGAAGGCGTGGTGTCGCTCGGAGGATACGCCGACATCTTTCTGCGGAACACGTTGGCGTCGGGGGTCGTGCCGCAGATAAGCGTGATTCTCGGGCCCTGCGCGGGCGGCGCCGTATACTCGCCGGCCATCACCGATTTCGTGTTCATGGTGCGGGGAACGAGCTACATGTTCGTCACCGGGCCGAACGTGGTTAAGACGGTCACGCACGAAGACATCGACATGGAGAGTCTCGGCGGCGCCGACGCCCACGCCACCAAGTCGGGCGTGGCCCACTTCGCCCACGACTCCGAGCCGGAGTCGCTCGCTGCGGTGCGCACGCTGCTCGGCTTCCTGCCGCAGAACAACACGGAGCCCGCGCCCATCGGGCCCGATGACGATCCCCCCGACCGGCGTGACGAGGCGTTGCTTGACATCGTGCCGGATAACCCCAACAAGCCCTATGACATGCACGATGTCATCAGGGCCGTGGTGGACGGGGGCCGCTTCTTCGAGGTACACGCCGGATACGCCCGCAATCTGATCACCGGCTTCGCGCACCTGGGAGGGCACAGCATCGGAGTGGTGGCCAACCAGCCGCAGGTGCTGGCCGGAGTCCTCGACATCGACTCGTCGATGAAGGGCGCGCGGTTCGTGCGATTCTGCGACGCCTTCAACATCCCCCTGGTGGTGTTCGAGGACGTTCCGGGCTTCCTCCCGGGGGTCGCACAGGAGCACGGCGGGATCATCCGCCACGGTGCCAAGCTGCTCTACGCGTTCGCGGAGGCAACGGTCCCCAAGCTGACCGTGATCACCCGAAAGGCCTACGGTGGCGCCTACGACGTGATGAGCTCCAAGCACATCCGGGGCGACCTCAACCTCGCTTGGCCCACGGCCGAGATCGCGGTGATGGGTCCCAAGGGTGCGGTCGAGATCCTCTTTCGCAAGGAGATCGCGGAGGCGGACGACCCCGCGGCCGCCACGGAAGAGCGGATGGAGGAGTATCGGAGGACGTTGGCCCATCCCTACGTGGCGGCGGCGCGCGGATACCTGGACGACGTGATCGACCCACGGGACACGCGGCCTCGACTCGTGTCCGGGCTCGACATGCTGCGCTCCAAGCGAGATCAGAATCCCCCCCGCAAGCACGGCAACATCCCCCTCTAGGGAGGCGCAGCCCGCGCGGCAACCCCAGCCGCGGGCTTCGGCGTCTCAGTGCAAGGAAAGTCAGAATCGGCGCACGGGCGCCACGTTTCCTTCACAACGGAGATGGATGCGATGAACGGATTGGCCTGGGGTCGCGGCACCCTCGCCTCCATGGCGCTCATGCTCGTGCTGCCGGCGGTGGGCGGAGCCCAACAGCAGGACGAGTGTCGGTGCGAGGTGGGGCCGAGGGTGCTCCTCAGGGGGGACCTCCCCGCGATCGCGCACTTGAATCTCGGATTTCCCCGTGCCCGCATCGGCATTTCGCTCGGAGGCGAGAACCAGGAACAGCATGCCGACGTGGGTGCCTACGTGCAGGAGGTTGCCGAGGACAGCCCCGCGGCGCGCGCGGGCGTCCGGGCGGGCGACGTGATCGTGGCGGTGGACGGACACCGGCTGCTTCAGCCGCTCGACCCCGACATCGAGCGCCGGCTGCACGAGGACGACATGCTTCCGGTCGAGCGGCTCATGGCGCTCGCCCGCGAATGGGAGGCCGGGGAGGCGGTGGAGATCGCCTACGTTCGAGACGGTCGGGAGAACACGGTATCCATGGAAGCCGAAGAATCCCGATTCGGTGTCCGTCTCGGTGAGGTAGGTGACCGGCTGTCCGAGCTCGGGCCCCGACTCGAGCGGCAATTGGCGCCGCTCCGGGGTCAGTTGGGCGAGTGGGACTCCCGGGATGGGAACCGGATCGTGTGGGAGGGGAGCCCCGGCGCGTTCGTGTACGGCTTGGGACCGACCGCCGGACTCGAGCTCCGTACGCTCAATCCGGATCTGGGAAGCTACTTCGGCGCGACGGAGGGCGTTCTGGTGCTCGAAGTCGACGAGGACTCCACGCTCGGACTTCGGGCCGGCGATGTGATCCTGACCGTGGGCGACCGGGACGTCGACGACCCGGCCGACGTCCGGCGCATCCTGCGGTCGTACGATGACGGCGAGACCGTTCGCTTTCAGGTCATGCGGAATGGTCAGCGTGTGACGGCGGAGGGCGCGGTCGAGCGCTGACGGCCGGCTGGGGGCGGGGGGCGGCCTCCCGCCCCCTCACCCCGGCGGAATTGCCCCTCGCCGAGACATCTTCCTACCTTTCGCGGCCGCTCGGCCGGCCCGGAGCCCAACCCGAGGACTCCGGACGTCTCCAACCCACCTGGCCCGCCCTTGCTCCGTCGCGTCCTCATCGCCAACCGGGGAGAGATCGCCGTCCGCATCATCCGCGGCTGCCGCGAGATGGGCATCGAATCCGTGGCGGTCTTTTCCGACGCCGATCGCCGGTCGCCCCACGTCCTCCTGGCCGACCATGCCGTACGCATCGGGCCGCCGCCCTCGGTCGATAGCTACCTCCGCGCGGATCGACTGGTGGAAGCGGCACTGGCCACGGGCGCCGACGCCATACATCCGGGATACGGCTTTCTCGCGGAGCGCGCGGAATTCGCCCGACTGGTGACCGAGGCCGGCCTCGTGTTCGTGGGGCCGGAGGCCGGCACGATCGCCGCGATGGGCGACAAGACGGAGGCCCGGCGACGAATGCGCGCGGCGGGCGTTCCCATCGTTCCGGGCGCGGTGGATGCCGTGGCCTCGCCGGAGGAGGCGGAGACGATTGCCGATGAGCTCGGGTTTCCCGTGCTGCTCAAGGCCGCGGCCGGTGGCGGCGGCAAGGGCATGCGGGTCGTCACCGAGCCAGGGGGGCTCGCCCGGGCGTTCGAGGGTGCGCGCCGTGAAGCGGAGGCGGCGTTCGGAGACGGATCCATCTATGTCGAACGGTATCTGGACCGGCCCCGTCACATCGAGATCCAGGTCCTGGGCGACCGCCACGGAACCATCGTGCACCTCGGGGAGCGCGAGTGCTCGATCCAGCGGCGGCATCAGAAGCTGGTGGAGGAGGCGCCGTCCCCCGTGCTCTCGGCGGAGGAGCGCGAGCGCATGGGCCGGGCCGCGGTCGCGGCGGCAGCAGCCGTCGACTACGTGGGCGCCGGAACCATCGAGTTCCTCTACCAGGACGGTGAGTTCTACTTCCTGGAGATGAACACGCGACTCCAGGTCGAGCACCCTGTCACCGAGTGCGTGACCGGGATCGACCTCGTGGAGTGGCAGCTACGGGTTGCCGCGGGAGAGCCGCTGGCCTTCACACAGGAGGACATCCGGCTGGTCGGACACGCCATCGAGTGCAGGATCACGAGCGAAGACGTGGCGGCTGGGTTCCTGCCTGCGACCGGGGTCGTCAGGACCCTCGGTATCCCCCAGGGGGCGGGGGTGCGCTGGGACGGCGGCATCGGGGAGGGGTTTGCCGTGGGGCTCCATTACGATCCGCTTCTCGGGAAGCTGATCGTCCACGGAGCGGACCGGAATCAGGCGATTGCCCGCATGAGGCGCGCGCTCGGGGAATTGCTGATCGAGGGCGTGGCCACCTCGGTACCGTTCCATACCGCCGTCATGGTGGAGCCCGACTTCATGCGGGGCGACCTCACCATCCGGTACGTGGAGGAGCACGAGCAGACCCTCGTTGGCACCCTCGAGCCAGAGCGCGCCGCGAACCTGGCCGTCGCCATCGCGCTTCTCGAGCACGACGCCCGGAACCGTGCGCGAGGTCCGCGCCGAGGCCCCGATGGCGCCGGCTTCTCAGCTTGGCGCCAGGCCGCCCTGCCCGTGCAACCGACCGGACGACCGTGGCCGCGGAGGCCCTGACGGTCTCGATCCACGGGATCGGCGCCCACGGAGAGGGGGTCGGACGCCTGGAGGATGGACGAGCCGTCTTCGTGCACCGCACCGCTCCAGGCGACGTCGCGTCCGTGGCGGTGACCAGGGACGGGCCGCGCTGGGCTCGGGCGCGGCTGCTTCGGGTGCTGGAGCCCACCTCGCAGCGTCGCGAGCCCCCCTGCCCGCTCTACGACCGCTGCGGCGGGTGCTCTCTCCAGCACGTTCCTTATCCCACACAGCTCGACGTGAAGCGCGACCGAGTGGTCCAGGCCCTGGGACGGATCGGGGGCATCGACGTCGAGGTGGGTTCAGTGGTGCCGTCCCCCGGCGAGCTAGAGTATCGAACGCGGGCCACCTTTCACCTCCGGCGCGGCGACGCCGGGTCGGTGGTGGCCGGCTTCCATGCCGTTGGCATGCCGCACAGGATCGTCGACGTGGATGCCCGTTGTCGGATCGTCTCGCCTCGGCTCGCCGGGGCCTGGCGTGATCTGCGGGCGTCGTGGGGCCCGGGGGCGCGTTTCCTCCCGGCGGGCCGCCAGCTCGACCTGACCCTCCAGGAAGTCGAGGGAGGCGTGGTGCTCTTGGTGCGCGGAGGGGCGGGGCGCGGCGACGCCCCGGCCATCCTGGGGCGCGTGCCCGACCTGGTTGCCATCTGGGCGGCCGGCAGGGACCGCCCTGACGACCCCGCACTGCTGGCCGGGGCGTCCACGGCGGGCCACGAATGGAACGAGGACCACCTCGCGCTACGCCCGACGGCGTTCCTCCAGGCCAACCGCTTCGCCGCGACCATGTTGTGGGACGCATTGTCGGCTGTGCTCGATGACGTGGATGGCCTTCGGATCGTGGACGCCTACTCCGGAGCCGGCGCCTTCGCGCGCGCCTGGGCGCGCAGCGGGGCCTCCGTTACCGCCATCGAGCTCAATCCCGAGGCTGCCGGGACGGCAGCGGCGGGCGCTCCGGCCGGACTCCGCGTGGTGGCGGGATCGGTGGAAGAGCATCTTCCCGCCCACCTGCCCGCCGACGTGGTCGTGCTGAACCCACCCCGGGCCGGCGTGACACGAGCCGTGGTCGACGCGTTGATCGGGTCGCCACCCCCTCGGCTCGTCTACGTGAGCTGCGACCCCGCCACGCTGGCCCGAGACCTGGATCGCCTTTCGGGCGGCTTCGATGTCGTTAGACTCCTTGCTCTCGACCTGTTTCCCCAGACCGCGCACGTGGAGTCGGTGGCCACGCTCGAGGCCCGGTGCTGAACCCATCATGAGATATTTCGTGACTGTGGGCGGTCACAAGCACCTCGTCGAGGTGGGGTCCGGGGGCGTGCTGATCGACGGACGGCCGGTGGACGCCGAGCTGGCCGGGCCGGTCGACGGCGCCTCCGTCTCGGCGCTGATCGACGGCCGCTCCGTGACGCTATTGGCGCGGCGTACGGACGCGGGGGAGTGGACCCTGCTGGTCGACGGCCGCTCGGTCACGGCGGCCGTGGTGGACGAGCGCACGCAGCACGTGCGGGAGATGACCGGCACCGCCACCAGGGCGGGGGGGCCCCGGGCGGTGCGCGCGCCCATGCCCGGGATGATCGTTCGAGTCGAGGTCGAGCCGGGTCAGGACGTGCACACTGGCGATGGCCTGGTGATCGTGGAAGCCATGAAGATGGAGAACGAGCTCCGTGCCGAGGCGGACGGCCGGGTGAGCGCGGTTCACGTCGCGGCTGGGGAGGCTGTGGAGAAAGACCAGATCCTCGTCGAGTTCGAAGAGGAAGAGCCGACCGAGTCCGCAGATGGCTGACGACCGACGTTCCGAGTGGACGACCGACAGCGGCCTGCCGGTCGAGCCCTGCTACGGTCCTGAGGACGTGCCCGACGACCTGAGGGACCGACTGGGCGTGCCGGGAGAGTATCCGTATACCCGCGGGGTCTATCCGACCATGTACCGTGGCCGCCTCTGGACGATGCGGCAGTACGCCGGATTCGGGACGGCGACCGAGACCAACCGCCGCTACCACTACCTGCTCGAGCGCGGGCAGACCGGTCTCTCCGTCGCGTTCGATCTCCCCACCCAGATGGGCTACGACTCGGACCACGAGATGTCCGACGGGGAGGTCGGACGAGCGGGTGTCGCCATCGACAGCATCGACGACGTGCGGGCGCTCTTCGAGGGGATCCCGCTCGACCGCGTCTCGACGTCGATGACCATCAACTCCACGGCCGCCATCCTGCTGGCTCTCTACGTGGCGGTTGCGGATGAGCGTGGCATCCCACGGACGGCTCTTCGAGGTACCGTCCAGAACGACATCCTCAAGGAGTACATCGCCCGTGGCACCTACATCTACCCGGTCGAGCCCAGCCTACGGCTGATCTCCGATCTCATGGCGTTTTGCGCCGACGAGGTGCCGGGGTGGAATACGGTGTCCATCTCCGGATATCACATCCGGGAGGCCGGCGCCACGGCCCCGCAGGAACTGGCCTTCACGTTCGCCAACGGCCTCGAGTACGTCGACCGGGCACTCGCGGCGGGGATCCCGCTCGAGGAGTTCGCGCCCCGGCTCTCGTTCTTTTTCGCCTGCCACAGCGACCTGTTCGAGGAAGTCGCCAAGTTCCGGGCCGCACGACGACTCTGGGCGACTCTGCTGCGCGAGCGTTACGGCGCCTCCGACACGTCGGCGCGGCTGCGATTCCACACGCAGACGGGAGGCTCCACGCTCACCGCCCAGCAGCCCCTGAACAACATCGTGCGGGTGTCGCTGCAGGCCCTGGCCTCGGTGCTGGGCGGGACGCAGTCCCTCCACACCAACGGGTACGACGAGGCGCTGGCTCTGCCCACGGAGCGGTCGGCCCGGATTGCGCTCCGCACCCAGCAGATCCTGGCGCACGAGTCCGGCGTGGCGGGCAGCGCCGATCCGCTCGGAGGGAGCTACTACGTCGAGGCCCTCACGGACCGTCTCGAGGCCGAGGCTCGCAAATACCTGACAGCGGTCGCGGAGAAGGGAGGGGCGGCGAGCGCCATCGGCTACATGCAGGACGAGATACACAGGGCGGCATACGCCCGACAGTTGGCGGTGGAGGCCGGGGAGCGGGTCGTGGTGGGGGTAAACCGCTTCCAGGAGGCGGAGCCGCCGTCCACCCCGCCACAGCCGGACTACGCAGCGCTGGAGCGGGAGCAACGCGAGAAGGTGGCTGCCCTGCGAGCCGGGCGGAGCGCCGAAGCCGTGGCGGTGGCCCTCGGCCGGGTGCGCGACGCCGCCCGCGGCTCCGACAACACCATGATCCCGATCGTCTCGGCAGTGAAGGCGCGCGCCACCCTCGGCGAGATCTCCGACGTCCTGAGAGAGGAGTGGGGCACGTACGACGCCGGCTGAGAGTCCAGCCCGTGCGGCCTCGCCGGATTCTTGCAGGGGAATTGGTGCGTTCCGGTCCGCCCATTAGGTTAAGCGGTTTGGACGTTTTCCCGTTGCGAGCGCTTGCCGGACCCGACCAGATGCCGACCTACGAATACCGATGCCCCGAGGGACACGAGTTCGACGTGTTCCAGAGAATGTCGGACGATCCCGTGGCGGAGTGTCCGGCGTGCGGCGCGGAAGCGGAACGCCTGATCTCTGCGGGGGCCGGCCTCCTTTTCAAGGGTTCGGGATTCTACATCACGGACTACCGGTCCGCGGAATACGCCGAAAAGGCCAAGGCCGAGAAGCCCCCGACGGAGAAGTCCGACTCGTCGGAGGCGTCGAAGAAGCCGTCCGCGCGAGAGTCCTCAGCAAAGGAATCGTCCTCCGGCAGCTCCTCTTCCACGGCGTCGAAGGCCGGGGAAAGCGGAGGCTCCAGCCGAGGGGGGCCATCCGGCGGGGCGGCCGGCGACGGCGGCAAGGCGAGCGGCTGAAGACAGTGGCACAGGATCGCGTGAGAGAGGAGATCGCACGGGTGCTCTCCGAGATGGGTGTCGACGGACACCCCGTTCGGCTCGAGCGCCCCAACGATCCCGATCACGGCGACATCGCGACGAACGTGGCGCTCACGCTCGCGGGCAAGCTTCAGAAGCAACCGCGCGTCATCGCTGAGGAGATCAAGCAGCGCTTGAGCCTCGACGAGTCCGTCGTCTCAAAGGTGGAGGTCGCCGGACCGGGTTTCCTCAATTTCCACTTGAGCACGCTGGAGGTCGTTAGCGTCGTCGCGGACATCGTCCGGGCGGACAAGGAGTTCGGGCGTACCAACGAGGGCGGGGGAGAGAAGGTGATGGTGGAGTTCGTCTCGGCCAATCCGACCGGCCCGCTCCACGTGGGCCATGGCCGTCAGGCGGCGCTCGGTGACGCCATCGCCTCGCTCCTGGAGTGGACCGGCTGGAAGGTGCACCGGGAGTATTACTACAACGACGCGGGCGGCCAGATGGAGCAACTGGCGCAGTCCGTGTGGGCCAGGTACCAGCAGAGGCTCGGGCACGCGGAGCCCGTGCGCGAGGGCGGATACCACGGGCACTACGTGACGGAGATCGCAGCCCGCTTTCACAACGCGGTGGGTGACCTCTACGAGGGCATCGCGTCGAAGGAAGCGCTCGACAGCATGCGTCAGTTTGCGGTCGAGATCATTCGGGCCGAGCAAGACGAGACCCTGGAGGGATTCCGGGTCTGGTTCGACGAGTACACCCTGGAGTCGACCCTCCATACGGACGGGCGCGTGCGGCGCACGGTCGAAGGGCTTCGGGATCGGGGACACGTCTACGAGGATGGGGGCGCGACCTGGCTCCGGACCACCGAGTTCGGGGATCAGAAGGACCGTGTGATGCTCAAGAGCGACGGCTCGGCCACGTATTTCCTTCCGGACGTGGCGTACCACATGAACAAGTGGGAGCGGAGCTTCAAGCGGGTGATCAACGTCCAGGGTGCGGACCACCACTCGACCGTCGATCGCGTACGGGCCGGTGTCCAGGCTCTCGGCCTCCCCGAAGGCTACCCGGAGTACGTGCTCCACCAGATGGTCCGCATCGAGCGCGAGGGCGAGGAGGTAAAGCTCTCGAAGCGCTCGGGCACGGACATGACCCTGGGTGCGCTCATGGACGAAGTCGGGGTCGACGTGGTGCGGTACTTCTTCCAGATGCGCAAGCCCGAGGCCCAGATGGTCTTCGACCTGGACGAGGCCCTCGACCGGTCGGAGAAGAACCCGCTGTACAAGATCCAATACGCTCACGCCCGCATGTGCTCGATCTTCGCGAAAGCGGAGATCGCTCCCGCGGACGTGCCGTCCGAGGGAGTGGATCTCGGTCGGTTGCGGGACCCCGCCGAGCGGGATCTGGTGGCTCGGCTCGCGGAGTTTCCGGAGGTGGTCCAACGAGCGGCCGGGGCGCGAGCTCCACACTTGCTCTGCGACTATCTCGAGCAGACCGCCGGGGCAGTGAACTCCTGGTATCACGCCGGGAACCCGAGCCGAAACCCGGAACTCGCCGTGCTGGCGGACGATCCGGACACGCGCGCGGCGCGCCTGCTGCTCGCGCGGGCCGTCCAGATCGTGCTCCGCAACGGGCTCTGGGTCCTGGGCTTGAACGCCCCGGAACGCATGGAGCGGGAAGAAGACGACGAGGCGGCCCCCGTAGAGGCCTGACTCTACGCGAGCATTACTCTACTCAAGCGAGGCGGGATGTCGTTGCTCGTGGTGGGCAGTGTCGCTCTGGATACGGTGCGTACGCCGTTCGGGATGGTCGAGGACGCGCTCGGTGGTTCGGCGGTCTTCTTTGCGGCCGCCGCCTCGACCCACACGCCCGCATATGTGGTGGGCGTGATCGGGGACGACTTCCCACGAGATAAGCTGGCATTCCTGGAGGAGCGCGGCGTCGACCTGTCCGGGCTCGTGGAAGAGGTCGGGGAGAGCTTTCGCTGGGCCGGTGAATACAGCTACGACCTCAACTCCCGAGAGACGCTGGAGACACGCCTGGGCGTGTTCGCCGACTTCAAGCCCGTGATTCCGCCGGCGGCGCGCCAGTGCCCCATCGTGTTCCTCGGCAACATCCACCCGCAGCTCCAGATCGATGTGCTGAACCAGATGGACGAGCCGAGGCTGGTCGCCGCCGACACCATGAACTTCTGGATCGAGGGAGAGCGGAGCGCGCTGCTGGACCTGCTCGAGCGGGTGGACTTGTTGATGATCAACGACGAGGAGGCTCGCCAGTTGGCCGGCGTGCCCAACCTGCTCAAGGCCGCGCGTTGGATCCAGGACCGAGGTCCCGATCATCTGGTGGTCAAGAAGGGCGAGCACGGCTCGATCCTGTTCGGGAAGAACGACCTCTTCTTCCTGCCCGGCTTCCCGCTCGAGGACGTCTTCGACCCCACGGGCGCGGGCGACTCCTTCGCCGGCGGGTTCCTCGGCTACCTGGGCTCCCGCGACCACTGGGACGAGGACACCTTCCGACGCGCCATGGTGTACGGATCCGTCGCAGGGTCGTTCGCGGTCGAGCGGTTCAGCATCGACCGATTCAGAACCCTCTCGAGGGAAGACGTGGCGGAGCGCGTGCGAGACTTCAAGAGGATCACCACCTTCGAGGTAGAGCTCGAGCATGTCTGAGGCCCCCGGCCTCAGGTACGCGGACACCGGCGTCGACCTGGACGCGGCCGAGCGGGCCAAGCGCGGCATCAAGGACCTGGTCTCGTCCACGCGCGACGAGAACACCCTGTCCGAGTTGGGATCGTTCGGCGGGCTCTATCGGCTTCCCAGTGGCCTCGACGAGCCTGTCCTCGTCTCGAGCGCGGATGGCGTGGGCACGAAGCTCAAGGTCGCGTTCCTGGCGGAGCGGCACGACACCGTCGGCGAGGACCTCGTCAATCACTGCGTCAACGACATCCTGGTTCAGGGAGCCGTCCCGCTCTTCTTCCTCGACTACCTGGCGACGGGCAAACTCGAGGAGCGGGTGGTGCACGACGTCGTGGCCGGCGTGGCCCGCGGGTGCGCCGGGAACGGCTGCGCCCTGCTCGGAGGCGAGACCGCCCAGATGCCGGATTTCTACTCCGAGGGGGAGTACGATCTGGCGGGGTTCGTGGTGGGCGTGGTCGAGCGTGCGCGCCTCGTCGACGGCTCGGACGTTCATGCGGGGGACACCTTGGTCGCCCTGGCGTCCTCCGGACTCCACACGAACGGATACACGTTGGCCCGGCGCATCGTGTTCGGCGAGCTCGGGCTCGACGTCGAATCTCCGTTCCCCGAGACATCCAGGTCGGTCGCGGAGGTGCTGCTCGAAGTGCACCGGAGCTACCTGCACGCGCTTCGCGCTCATCTCGCCGACGGCGGAGTCAGAGCGCTGGCCCACGTGACGGGTGGGGGAATCCCGGGCAACCTCCCGCGCGCTCTCCCCGAGGGGCTCGGAGCGGTGGTCGACTGCGACACTTGGAGCGTTCCCCACGTCTTCCGGGTGCTCCAGGAGGCCGGCTCCGTCGAGCGAGAGGAGATGTTTCGGGTATTCAACATGGGCGTGGGGATGATCGCGGTCGTGGCGCCGGACCGGACCAACGACCTGGTTGCCGGCCTGCGCTCCGCGGGCGAGCAGGCCTGGGTGTGCGGTGAGGTGCTCCAAGGCGCGGGGGTTCGGATGATTGGCGCGCGACCCGCGTGAGCCGAACCAGCCCTTCTTCGTCCGCGCTGCGGCGCGGCAGTCCGTTTCTGTCCGCGCTCATGGCGGCGCCGGCGTTGCTGTTCGGTCCGTCGTCCGCCTCGGGGCAGGACGCAGCCAGCCTGAGCGCCGCCTGCGTCGCCGCGGGCGGCGGGGCTGGACCCTGTGCCCGTGCGGCCACGTCGGCAGACTTCCTGGGGCTCTCCCTCGCCGCTTTTGCCGCGCACGGCTCCGTGTCACCGGACGTGCAAAGGACGCTGGGACGCAGGCTCCCGGGCGGCGCGCCCCGGGTGGGGCTCTCGGTCCGGCCGGCGTTCGGCGGCGTTCGGCATCCGGGTGTGGGCGCGGACCCCGGGAGCGAGGTCGACGACGTCCACTTCGGTGGGCAGGCGGCCCTCCAGGTCGGGATCTTCGAGGGATTCCAACCCTATCCGACGGTCGGCGGCGTGCTGGCCATCGATCTCCTGGCCGGGCTCGGGTGGCTCTGGTTGCCCACCTCCGAGGGCTACGGAGGGGCGGTCAGCGCCGGCTCGTTGGGGGCCCGCATCGGCCTGCTGCGAGAGTCGTTCACGGCTCCGGGTGTCGCCGTCAGCTACGCGCACGCATGGGTGGGGGCGGCCGAGTTCGGTCCGGCCGCAGAGGTGCGCGCCGAGCCGACCGTGCAAACCCTGCGGCTGGCCGTGGGCAAGGACGTCCACGGCGTGGGGCTGCACGTTGCGGCTGGGCGCGATTGGGTGGACAACGACGTCCGCCTGAGCGTGCCGGGGGCCGGTTCGCTCAGCGACCGCTTCGAGAGCTCGTACACGGTCATCGCGCTGGGTGCGTCGCTCAACTTCGTGGTACTTCGCGCGGAGGCTGAGTTCGGGTGGGCTTTCGCGCCGAAAGGACGGCCCCGACTCGTCGCGGGCTTCGACCCCGAAGAGGGGGTCCCGCTCGGTGGGATCTCCATCCGACTGATCTTCTGAGGTCGGCATGGGATCGCCCGCGTTCGAGCGCCGCCTGATCGAGCGGGCGGTCGAGCTGGGACGGGCAGGCTGGGGCGCGGTCCACCCGAACCCGATGGTCGGTTGCGTGCTTGCGGACGGCGAGCGCGTAATCGCCGAAAGCCACCACCGCGAGTTCGGCGGGCCCCACGCGGAGGCGATTGCCCTGGAACGGGCAGAGGGCGCGGCGCGGGGGGCCACCGCCTACGTGAGCCTCGAGCCCTGCAATCACCGGGGGAAGACGCCTCCGTGCAGCGAGGCCCTCATCGCGGCGGGCATCCGCCGTGTCGTCTTCGCGGCTCCCGACCCGGGGAGTGCCTCGGGCGGAGGCGGTGATGCGCTCAGGGGTGCCGGCCTGTCCGTCGAGGGCCCGCTCTGGGATCTGGACCGCGCGCGTGCGGAGAACCCGGCGTTCTACCACCGGGAGGAGCGGGGCACTCCCTGGGTTGCCCTGAAGCTGGCCCGGAGCATGGACGGCCGCATCGCGGAGGCCGCGGGGGAGCGTACGCGGATTACCGGGGCGGAGGCCGAACGCTGGACGCATCGCCTCCGGTCCGGCTTCGACGCCGTCCTCGTTGGGTCGGCCACGGCCCGGATCGACGACCCACGGCTCAATCTCCGGCATGGAGTGGGCGGCCGAGCGCCGGCCCGGGTCGTGATGGACTCGGATGCGCGGCTCTCTCCGGCGGCATCGCTGTTCTCGGAAGAGGGCGGACCGGTGGTGGTGGTCACGGCCATCGACGCATCTGAGGATCGCACCGCCCGCCTGGAGGACGCTGGGGCCCGCGTGGTCCGCGTCCGCCGCGGGCCCCGAGGGCTGGACGAGGGGGCGGCGCTTGCGGCCCTGGGGGTCGAGGGGCTCGGTTCCATCCTGTGTGAGGGTGGTGGGGCGCTCGGGTCTTCGCTGCTGCGGGCGGGATTGGTCGAGCGGCTGTACCTGCTCACGTCCGGCCGGCGGCTCGGGGCCGGGGGCGTCCCGGACTTCGACGCGGACCTGCCCGAGCGCATCTGGGCCGAGTGGCGACCGCACGGACCGCCACAGTGGCTCGGGGGTGACCGTCTGAGCGTCTACCGGAGATCTTACTGACGTGTTCAGCGGAATCGTGGAGGGGATCGGCGTGGTGCTGGGGGTCCAGGCGGGCGGGGCGGGGCGCCGCCTGTCCATCGATGCCGGCCCCCTGGCGGCCGAGCTCGAGCCTGGGGACTCGGTGAGTGTGGACGGCGCCTGCTTGACGGTCGAGACCGTGGCGGAGGATCACTTCTCGGTGGCCGCGGTTCCGGCGACCCTCTCCCGGACCATAGCCGGAGGCTATGAGGAGGGGACGCGGGTCAACCTGGAGAGGGCGCTCCGCGTCGACGGTCGCCTGGACGGACACCTGGTCCAGGGTCACGTGGACGGGATCGGCTCCGTCTCCTCGTCCATCGAAGAGGGGGAGTCGCGGACGCTCCGCTTCCGGATTCCCGACGCAGTCGCCGCGGTCACCGTCGAACACGGGTCCATCGCCATCAACGGGGTGAGCCTGACGGTGAGTCGGCTGCTGGGTTCCGGAGAGATTGAGGTGGCCGTCATCCCGTTCACGTTGGCGCACACCAACTTGCGGTTTCTCGGGCACGGAGATCGGGTGAACGTCGAGGGGGACCTGATCGGGAAATACGTGGGTAGAATGCTGGCTCCGTACCGAGAGGAACCGACATGAGCCCGTTCGACTCCGTCGCAGACGCGATCAACGACATCCGCGAGGGGCGGATCGTGATCGTGGCCGACGACGAGGATCGCGAGAACGAAGGCGATCTCGTATGCGCAGCCGAGGCCATCACCCCGGAGTCGGTGAATTTCATGGCGCGGCACGGTCGAGGCCTGATCTGCGTGGCCCTCACCCCGGAACGGCTCGATTCGCTCGGCATCCCGCTGATGACCGAGAAGAACTCCGATCCCCAGCAGACGGCCTTCACCATCTCGGTCGATGGCCATCGCCGCTTCGGGGTCACCACCGGGATCAGCGCCCAAGATCGGGCCAAGACGGTCCAACTGATGGTCTCTCCAGATACCAAGCCGTCCGATCTGCGGCGACCGGGGCACGTGTTCCCCCTACGGGCACAACCGGGCGGGGTCCTCCGTCGGGTGGGTCAAACGGAGGCGGCCGTCGACCTCGCGCGGCTGGCCGGGTTCCAGCCGGCCGGCGTCATCTGTGAGATCCTGAACGAGGACGGCACGATGGCTCGCCGTCCCGAGCTCGAGGTGTTTGCCAAGACGCATGGACTGCGGTTCATCACGGTCGCGCAGCTCGTGGCCTATCGGCTGAGCAAGGAACGCCTGGTCCATAGGATCGCAGAGGCCAGCCTCCCGACGGCCCACGGCGATTTCACCGTGATCGGATACCACAACGAAGTGGACGACCGGGAGCACGTGGCGCTGCTGAAGGGCGAGATCAGCGGGAGGTCCGACGTCCTCGTTCGCATGCACTCCGAATGCCTCACGGGTGATGTCTTCCGCTCCCAGCGCTGCGATTGCGGACAGCAGCTCGACGCGGCCATGGCGCGCATCGCCGAAGTGGGCTTCGGCGCGATCGTCTACCTCAGGCAGGAGGGGCGGGGGATCGGCCTCGGGAACAAGCTTCGGGCCTACCATCTTCAGGATCGGGGCCGGGACACGGTTCAGGCCAATACCGAGCTCGGGTTTGCCCCCGACCTGCGGGACTACGGGCTCGGCGCGCAGATCCTCCTCGATCTCGGCCTCAGCACCATCCGCCTTCTCACCAACAACCCCAAGAAGATCGTGGGACTCGAGGGGTACGGCCTCGAAGTGTCCGGCCGCGAGCCGCTTCAGGTGCGGCCGGGGAGCCACAACCGGGACTACCTCGACACCAAGCGATCAAAGCTGGGGCACCTGCTCTGAGTCGAATGGAGTCCCATCCGGGCAAGCGTGGCGTCGGGAGCGACGGTAGCCACGCGCACGTCTCGATCGTTGTCTCCCGCTTCAACGGTCTCGTCACCAGCCGGTTGCTGGCGGGGGCCCAAGCCGCGCTTTCCAGTCGGGGCGTCCGAGCCCGCCGAGTCGTGCACTGCGCGGGCGCCTGGGAGCTTCCGATCGTGGCCAACAGCCTCGCCCGCGAGGAGGGGACGGACGCGGTCGTGGCCCTTGGCTGCGTGGTGCGTGGCGACACACCGCACTTCGATTACGTGGCGGGCGAGGCGGCGCGCGGGATCGCCCAGGTTGCCCTCTCGACGGGGGTGCCGGTGATCTTCGGGGTGCTGACCACCGACACCATCGAGCAGGCGTTGGCGCGGGCCGCCGGCCGCGCCTCGAACAAAGGATGGGAGGCGGCGCTCGCGGCACTCGACACGGCGGCGGCGGTGCGCGTGGATGAACCGGAAACCCACTGACGTGGAGCGCCCCCCCGCCGATCGCACGCTCCAGCACCTGGATCGATCCCGGGCCCGCTCGTGGGCGCTTCAGGTGCTCTATCGATGGGAGTCGGATCGGTCCCGATCGCTGAGCGAAGCCCTCGACGACACCCTGCAGACCCGTCGCGTGAGTCCACGCCGGACGGCGTATCTGGAGCGGCTGGTGAGATCGCTCGAGGCGAACGCCGAGGCCGTGGATTCCGTTCTCCGGGGTGCGCTCTCCAACTGGACGCTGGAACGGCTCTCCACCATCGACCGCTCGATCCTCCGCATCGGAGCCACGGAGATCCTGCACTTCCGCGACGTGCCGCCCAAGGTGTCGATCCGCGAAGCCATGCTGCTGGCCGAGAGCTACAGCGGACCCGACTCACCGGCTTTCGTGAACGGCGTGCTCGACGCGATCCACAAGCGCGGAGCCTGACGCGCCGTGCGCGTTCTTGTGGTCAATTGGCTCGACCGTGAGAACCCCGAGGCCGGGGGTGCGGAGCTCCACCTGCACGAGGTCTTCGGACGAATGACCCGCATGGGCCATCGGGTCGTCGCCCTGACGTCCGGTTGGCGGGCGGGCGAGCCATCCGAAACGGAGCTAGACGGGATCAGGATCGTGCGGGTCGGCAGTCGCTACACGTTCCCGCTCGGCGTGCGGCAGGCCGCGCGGCGCATCATCCGCCAGGAGGGCATCGACCTGCTGGTGGAGGACTTGAACAAAGTGCCGGTGTTCACGCCCATGTGGTCGCCGGTGCCCGTGGTCCTGCTGGTCCATCACCTGTTCGGGAGCACGGTGTTCCGGGAGGCGAGCCTGCCGCTCGCACTGGCGACCTGGCTTCTGGAGCGGCCCCTCGGCGTGTTCTATCGACAGGTGCGGGCTGTTGCCGTCTCGGAGAGCACGGCCGCTGACCTCACCGCCCGGGGGCTCGACCCGGGGCGGATCGACGTGGTCCACAACGGGATCGACCTGGACACCTTCGTGCCAGGCACGTCGAGGGCCGCGCAGCCGACCGTCCTCTACCTGGGCCGGCTGAAGCGCTACAAGCGATTGGACCGGGTGCTCGAGGCGGTCGCCCTGGTGAGGGACCGGGGCGTCGAGATCCGCTTCCTGGTCGCCGGCACCGGCGACGCGGAGGACGAGCTCCGTGAGCGGACCCGGACCCTGGGGCTCGACGATGCCGTCGAGTTTCTGGGATTCGTGAGCGAGCAGCGCAAGCTGGAGCTCTACCAGACCACCTGGGTGCACGTGCTGATGTCGGAGAAGGAGGGCTGGGGTCTGACCAACGTCGAGGCGGCGGCTTGCGCGACCCCCACCATCGCCGCGGACAGCCCGGGGCTCAGAGACTCGGTGCGGGACGGGGTGACCGGTCTTCTGGTCCCCGGCGACGACGTTTCCGCCATCGCGAGCGCGCTGGCGCGTGTCCTCACCGACGCTGACCTGCGTACCGAGCTCGGGGACGGAGCGCTCGACTTCGCCCGCAGCCTCGATTGGGGGAAGACGGCGGTGGCGGTATCCGAGATCCTCGAGCGGGAGTTGGCCCGCGCGGGGGCCTGAGATACCTTTTCTCGCATGCAAATCAACATCGCACAACGCCGCTGTGAAGTACCTCCGGCGGTCCTTGAAAGGGCCGAGGCCGAGCTGCCCCGACTCATCCGTTTCGAGCCACGCCTCGGCAAAGCCGAGTTGGTGTTCTCCGAAGAGCGACACGTCCGGTTCGCGGAGGGGATACTCTCCGTGGACGGTTTCGAGCCGGTCGTGGCCAAAGGTCAGGGAGCCGACTTCCGGGCCGCCCTCGACGCGCTCATCGCACGCCTGGCGAAGATCCTCCGCCGGCATCGGGAGCGGATCATCGCCCACCGAGGTCCTTCGGAGCCACAGCCGGAATCGGAATAAGCCGACTTCCGAGGCCAAACCGCTGACCGTCGAGGACGTCTTCCTCCAGAAGGAGGAGACTCTCGGGCTGGAGCGGCTGAACCCGGACGTGGGCCTTGACCGGAGCGTCACCGATTCCGACGTGTCGGGACCAGGGCTGGCGCTCGCGGGCTACCTGGAGCGGTTTCCGGCCGAGCGCATCCAGGTTTTCGGCGAGACCGAGATGAACTACCTGGGCACGCTCGGTAAGGCCGAGGCCGAGGCCAGATTGGAAGCGCTGTTCGCGCATCAGGTGCCGGCGGCCATCGTGACCAAGGGGCAGCCAGTCCCCGAGTACTTCCTTGCCCGGGCGTCGGCGCATGGCGTCCCGATATTCCGATCGGCTGCGACGACCCGGAAGGTGTACCGGCGGCTCAAGCCCTTCCTGGAGCGCGCTCTCGCGCCGTCGACCACCATGCACGGTTCTCTCGCCGACGTCTACGGCGTGGGGATGCTCCTCACAGGCCCGAGCGGCATCGGGAAGAGCGAATGCGTTCTCGACCTGGTTGAACGGGGTCATCGGTTGGTCGCGGACGACATGGTCCTGGTGTCGCGGGCGGGGAACGACGTGCTCATTGGCCGCGGCGCGGAGCTCCAGGGGCACCACATGGAGATCCGCGGGATCGGCATCGTGGACGTGCAGGCCCTCTTCGGCATCCGGGCCATTCGGCAACAGAAACGGATCGAGGTCGTGGTACAGCTCGAGGCATGGGACGACCGCAAGCAATACGACCGGACGGGGTTGGATCGCGCTCACACCGATATCCTCGGGGTCGAGCTCCCGCTGCTCACCATCCCACTGAATCCCGGAAAGAACATCACCGTGATCGCCGAGGTGATCGCGATGGACCACCTGCTCCGGTACGCCGGCGTCGATTCGGCGGCTCGGCTCAACGCCCGGCTGCTCGACGCCATGCGTCCCGTGCGCGAGTACCTGGAGCAGGACGTTGAGTGATGCCCGCGTAAGGGGCGTCGTCTTCGCGCACGGTGACGTGGCGGCTTCCCTGGTCGAGTCCGTCCGCCACATCACGGGGTGTCCGGAGGAGGCGCTGACTGCGCTGTCGAACCGCGAGGGATCCCCGGGTGTGCTGCGGGAGCAGCTCGGGTCCCTGCTGGCGGAGGGTCCCACCATCGTGTTCGCCGACCTGCGAGCGTCGAGCTGCGCGACGGTAGCCCAACTCTGTCGCCGCGACGAGCAGCTGGACATGGCGGTGGTCGTCGGGGTGAATCTGCCCATGCTGCTCGATTTCGTGTTCCATCGCGACCAGGAGATCGCGGACCTCGTTCCCCGTCTGCTCGAGTGCGGACGGGAAGGGATCGAGGCGCTGGAGCGCTGATGCCGATCGTCCTGGTTCGTGTGGACGAACGCCTGATGCATGGACAGGTGATCCTCGGCTGGGGGAGCCGGCTGGGGCTCGAGCGGTACGTGATCGTGGACCGGGAACTGGCGTCCGCGGGATGGGAGCAGGACCTCTACCGCCTGGGGGTGCCGACCGGAGTGCATTCCGAGTTCGTGACCCCTGAGCAGGCCACGGACCGGATGGAAGAGTGGGCGTCCTCCCCGCACCGGACGGCGCTCCTCACCCGAGGGATCGACGCGATCCTGGACCTCGAGGCCGCGGGGGCCCTCGAGTCCCGTGTGGTGAATCTGGGAGGGCTCCACCACGCGCCGGGCCGGCGTCAGGTGCTGCCGTTCCTCCACCTCGATCTCGCCCATGTGGAGGGAATCCGCCGCCTGGACGCGCTCGGGATCGAGTTGATTGCCCAGGAGCTTCCCGACGCGCCCAAGACGCGGGGCCCGGATCTGGTGCGGCGAGGAGAGAGAGCGTGGAGCCGCTGAGTCTGGTCCTCCTGGGGGGCCTGCTGGCCCTCGATGAGACGTCCTTCGGCCAATTCATGGTGTCGAGGCCCATCGTCGCGGGTGCCCTGGCCGGCTGGGTCCTGGGCGATCCCATGAGCGGCTTCCTGGTGGGCGGCATCCTCGAATGCGTGTACCTGCCCCGGCTGCACGTGGGTGGCGCGCTCTTCCCCGACGGCGTGCCGGCGACCGTCACCGCCGCCGCCGTCTACGCCCAAGCGCCTGGGGCGGGCGCGCTCGCGGTCGCCCTCGTGGCAGGACTGGCGATCGGCGAGATGGGCGGGCGCACGATCGGTGTACAGCGCCGGCTGGTCAGCCGGCTCGTCCCGGCCGCGGGGCAGGGTGGGCTCAGTCCCCGCCAGGTCGAGCGGAGCCACCTGGCGGCGGTTGCCCTGGACGGCCTCCGGGGGACGATGGTCACCGCACTGGGGGTGGTCGGCGTTGCGCCCATCGCCGCCTGGCTCGCCCGGCATTGGCCGTTGACGGCGGAGGTGACCACGTCCCTGATCTGGGCACTGGCCGCTCTCGGCGTCGGAATGCTCTTTCCCCGCCTGTCGGGTGTCCGGGGGGTCGCCCTATTGCTGGCGGGCGTGGCCGTGGCGGCGGGTGTTCTCCTGTGACGCCATGGAGCACGATTCGCGCGTTCCTGCGCTTGTTCGCCGTGCAGGGCTCCTGGAACTACCGCACCAACACGGGTGCCGGCTTCGCCTACGCGCTTCTCCCCTTGCTCCGGCGCATTCACGCCGGCGATCCGGCGGGACTGGCGCGCGCGCTGGATCGGCACGTGGACCATTTCAACGCGCATCCCTACCTCACCGGAATCGCTCTGGGCGCCGTTGCCCGCATGGAGACGGACGGAGCGACACCGGAGGAAGTGGACCGATTCAAGAGCGTCGTCCGGGGTCCCCTGGGCGGCCTCGGAGATCGCCTGGTCTGGGCGCTCTGGCTTCCCGCGACCGCTCTGGTAGGACTGGCTACGGGTTTCTTGTCGTCGAACCCGGTCTGGGGAGTCGCCGCATTCCTCATCCCCTACAACGTCGCTCATTTGACGCTTCGCCTCTGGGCCTTTCGCGCCGGGCTCGCCTCGGGACAGGCGGTCCTGCCCCGGCTCCAACGCGCCGACCTGTCCGGCTGGTCGAACCGACTGCTGCCCTTGCTCGCCCTGGCGTGCGGACTGGCAGTCGGCGCGCTTTCCATCGTGGCGCCGCCGTCCCCACCGCCGCTGGGCGCGGCCATCCTTGCCGCTTTGGCGTTCGGGTTGGGGGCGCGCTGGCGCACCGCGCTTTGGAGACCGGCGTTGCTGGTTTTCTCCCTCGGAGTCGTGATGGCCTGTCTCCTGGGGATGCGGGCATGATCGAGTCGAGCCGATCGGTTGCAGTGGTGAACGAGTTGGGCGTGCATGCGCGCCCCGCCGCCGCCATCGTGCAGGTGGCGGCCCAATACGAGTCTGTCGTGGAGATCACAAAGGACGGGGTTACGGTGAACGCCAAGAGCATTCTGGGAGTCCTCATGCTCGCCGCCGAGGTGGGCAGCCTCCTCTACGTCTCTGCCCAGGGCAATGACGCAGAGCAGGCAGTGGACGCCATCGTCGACCTCGTGGCCGGTGGCTTCCCCGGCTCGGATCTGGGGTGAGGCCCACCACCATGCACACGATCCTGGATGGCTTTCCGGCTTCCGAGGGACTCGCTTGGGGCGACCTGACCATCCTGGACTGGGGCGTGCCCGAGGTGCCTCACGAGACGATTCGCGACGGGGAGGTCGAGCGGGAGGTCGAGCGCTTCCAGGGTGCCCGGACGTGGGCCAAGGAGCGGCTAGGCGAGCTGCGCGACCTGACTGCCGATCGTCTGGGGCAGGTCGAGGCCCGGATCTTCGAGCCCCAGATCCTCATGCTGGACGATTCGCTGGTCGTGGACGGCACCATCCGCTACATCCGCGAGAACCGTCTCACCGCCCAGCGTGCTTTCGACTGGAGGATTCTGGAGCTCAAGGCCATGTGGAACCGGACGGCGCACCCGATGGTGCTGGACCGGCTGAACGAC
Organism: Gemmatimonadota bacterium; assembly: GCA_024638305.1. Lineage (GTDB taxonomy): Bacteria > Gemmatimonadota > Gemmatimonadetes > Longimicrobiales > Gaopeijiaceae > JAHEKN01. Next base: position 26,029 of record JAHEKN010000036.1, read on the forward strand.
CTCGAGGACCTCCAGATCCGGATCCTTTCTCACCTGCTCGATCTTGCGGACG
>JAHEKN010000037.1 GCA_024638305.1 Gemmatimonadota bacterium
ACCGTCGGCCCGTTGGACGAGCTTCTCGTGTAGCTCCAACAGCCTGTCGAACAGCAGGACTGCGAAGCCTTCTAACAGCGCTGAGCGCCACCTCACGCGGAAGCCGGGTCGGCGGCAGCAGCAGCAGCAGTCGGGCGATGTGTCGGTGGTCGACTGCCGAAGTCACCGGACGGCCAGATCATCGACGCTCGTAAGGATCATGGCGCGTTGATTCGCCGTGATGGAATCTCGTCGCTCCCGAGCTCCCGAGGACCTGAGCTGCTCGAGGTAGGTCTGATAGTGACCGAGGGAATCGAACCCAAGGATACGGAGATGGCTCCAGCCGTCTGCGACCAGAAAGCGTCCGGTGGAGGACTGGACTCCAGCTGCGCGCTCGGCGTCGAGTCCAGACTGGATCTCGCGCTCCCAGGCCGCTGAAGCACCGGGCTGCACCCGATACGAGAAGAACGCGGTGAGGCGTTGACTGGATGGGTCACCCCAACCCAATGCCGGGAGCATCTCGACGAACTGATCGGTATGCCCGGAGGTCAAGGCTCCGATTTGCCCGTACAAGGCAGAGATGGAAGTGCCCGCCCCGGCGGCGAGCTCCCGGAGGGCGACGTTCGACGCGTCCATGCCCGCCATGCCGTGAAACGACCGAACGACGACCAGATCCACAGGAACCGGGCTCTCAACCTCGCGGAAGACTCGAAGGCTCATCATGTGGTCGTCGTCCCGGTACAACGGCAGGGCTCGAGTTCGGTATAGCTCCAGGGTCTCCGCGAATGCGCCCGGAAGCAGCGTGAACGAGACAATCTGCCGGACTTCACCTTCGCGGGGAGCCTGCGCGTGGCCCCTCTCCCCGGATACCAAGAGCAGCCCCATGGAAAGAACTGAGAGCGTCGCGCTACGCACTTTCAGACGGGATAGTCGGCTCAAGGCCCGTCGGCCCCCGTTCGCGATGCCGCGTCCCCCATGCGATACGCCGCTCATGCAGCGACTGGCGCACAAACCCGTCAAATCGCCCGTCCTCACGCCTGTGAGCCTCGTGGATTGATGGCTCGTACAGTGTCCGGCTGGCCATCTCGTGTCCACTGGGGCTGTAGTCGAACGCTCCGGCCGCTGGCGACGGCGCGCCTCGCGCGGTGTCGTGGGGTCAGCGCAGAAGCCCCAGTCGCCAGCGGACCTGAACGAAGTGTCCCAGCGCGGCGCCCCAGAGAAGGGGCAGCCCGCCTGGTGATCTAGATTCCCGGGACTTCCACGTAGGGGTTCTCGGTCGGGGACTCGAACGCAAGGGGCTCGGGACCTCCGACCAGGAGCCAATCGTCCCTGTCGGTACGCTCACATGTTGCCTCGTAGCGCTCGACGATGAGCTCCGGGCCCGGGAGCGCGGAGATCCGCGCCGCCGTCTCGAGCGTCCCTCCGGCCGCACAGGATGTCTCGGCAATCGATGCGAACGCCACCGGTGTCAGTTGGCCCGCCTTGAACGACGCGAGTGTCATCCCCGTGCTCTCATCGCCCCCCATTCCGAATGAGCCCACGAACACGAGCTCGTCGAGCCCGTCGCCATCCAGATCCGGAGATGCCGACAGCCGCTGCTGAACATCTTCGAATGCGATGTTGCGAACGACGTGCTCACCCTCGAGGATCGCGAGTCCCATCTTCGGGCAGCAGCGTGGCCACGAGCTCATGAGATACAGGACCGCGTCCTGACCTGCGCCAGGTTCCGTGAATGAGCCATGGGCAACGGCCATCACGTAGAACTCCTCTTCGAATGACGGATCCCGCCCGCTCCAGTAGGTGCGTGCCGCGCCGGCCACGGCTTGGAGCGTCGGGCGTGCCGCCCAGTCGGACAGATCCGGCCACTGGACGTCTTCGCGCCCATCGGCCAGTACCACCGGTGGCGGAGCGCCCGCGCATCCGGCTCCCCACATGACCAGAAGGGGCAAGGTGCATGATAGGAACAATGTCATTACGACACCCGTGCGGCGCGCCGATTCCGGCTACGACGTCCTCGATGGTTGTAGGGTGTTGTGAATCTCGGGTGGCGTCCGCCACCCGAATCTCGAGAGGGCGAGAATGCGACCGTCGCGAGAACCGCCCTCTGCGATCCGCGCGCTTTCGCCCGGGCCCTGGAACCAACCGCCCAGCGTCGCGACCTGGTCGTCGGACGCCTGCGGCGGGGCGTGGCAAACTCGTTGGGGCACCCGGGTTCCAACGGCTGCGAGCTCGAGGTGCGTGATCTTTGCCCTGCAGGCCCCCGACACAAGATGGCTTCGAATCGTCGCGGACCGGGGGTCTTCGACAGCCCGGGGGGTTGGGAGTTCGAGGTGGGTAGGGACCGACACCGCAACTTCTTCGGTGACCGTCCGCTCCACGATGTGCAGCCAGGTGCTCTGGCGATCGAGAGACCTCAACACGTCGCAGCCTTCCGTGGAGCCACGCGGCTCGCCATGCGAACACGCCGTGGCTACGGATGCAAAAATAATGGCCCCCACGCGACGCCGACAGCGGTTGAGGAGTCTGGTCCTGTTGGCTCAAGTCGGCGCCGTCCGACCGCACGGCAGTCGCTCGCGGCCTCCGCTCCAGACAGCTCTTCTACTCCGATCCGCAGCCACTCACGGGAACCTTCACCGCACTCGTTGAGACCGGAGTCCTTCGGGTAATTCGCGATCGGGCCTAGAGATCAGGTCGTGTGAAGTGCGGCTCGTGGATCTCAACCGTCTGCTCAGCGCCACCGAGGACGCTTTGGAACTGCTGGTTGGGTAATGGGAGCCGTACGCCCTTTCAGGTGCCGTGCGCTCGATGGTTCATCTGCCTTTACCATCCTTCTCGGCTAGCACGAGATGCGCCGAGATCGGGAAGGCAACATCGCCCTTCGGGTCGAGAAACGACGTGAGTTCCCGCTCCCCCTCGGCCAGCACGTTTCGGTAGGCTTCCTCACTTACGGTCTGAAACATGGAGATCCAGCCCTTAACATCTGCGGTCACCCAAGCTTGAATGGTCGGGAATCGGACGGTTCCTGCAGACGTTCGGATACGCGCCGAATCCACTCCGGCCCTATGGAACAAACCCTCGAGCCGACCGACATCGCCAAGAGCAAACGGAACGCGCAGCGCGTCCGCCGCGTCGTCGCCAAGCGTGCGTGCGAGGAGATCGATGAACGCCACGTAGCCAGGTGCACTGTCCACGGAGTCCCAAACCGCCATCACCATCCGCCCCCCGGGAGCGAGAACTCGCCAGAACTCACCAATCGCCACCTCCGGCCGTTGGAAGAACATCAAGCCGAACTGGCTGACGACCCGGTCGAACCTGCCGTCTGCGAAGGGGAGTGCTTCAGCCGTTCCCTGCCTCCATTCGATGTTCGGGTTGCGACGGGCCGCCGCGGCGAGCATTCCCTCGTTCAGGTCAAGCCCCACGACCCCGGCGGCCTTTCCGCCGAGCCGCTCGTAGATCGTGCGGGCCAGGATTCCGGTTCCGCATGCCACATCCAGCACACGCTGGCCTGGGGCGACCAAGGCTACATCGGCCACCAGCTCGGCCCACTGCCCGAACAGCGCGGGTACAAATACCTCTTCGTAAACCTCCGCCGGATCGCTCATCACGAATCTCCTCCGCACGAACGGTTCAGTTGAGCAGCATTCTCCTTTGATGGCTTTCCCGTCGGGCCCGCTACCGCCGCGCATTCGACATCGTTGGAGCCATCGACCGGCACGACCGAGTCGGTGGTCTGAACGAACCGCCCGCCGAAGACCGCTGAGCGGTATACTCTCCCGTCGCATGCAGAGCACGTGACGGCTTCAGCTAACGCGATGACGGTGGTCTTGTAGCGCTCTATGGCCCACCGACGCCGAACTCGAGCTGGCGATTGTACTCCGCCTCGTCGAAGTGTCCCAGCGACGCGGCAATCAATCCATCCTCGCCGAGGGTCCACGCTTCGTAGCCACTGAATCGGACCGCGTTGCCCGTACCACCCGGGCCCGTATTCGTACCGATGAACGTCCAGTGGTACTCGACGGCGTCGTCGCTCGTTCGCAGCGAATCCATCACCAAGACCATGTCGGGAAAGGCGGTCATGAATCCCTGGGCCACCGCAGCGATCGCCTCGCGACCGACGGCAGGCTCTGCCTCGTTCACTTGGAGCGACCCGCTCTCGGCATAAAAAGCGGCGACACTACTCGGGTCTTCGCTGTTCCAGGCGGCAGTGTATTCGGCTCCAAACTCGCGCAGTCCGTCGAGGTCCATCTCAGTGTCTCCTGCCATGCAGCCAGCCACGAACACAAGCCCTAGGGCGGCCAGCGACCGTGATCTCCGTAACCACTTTTCCTTCATGGCTCAGCTCCGCTCAGTGCCGACCGCGGGTTTCACATAACGGTTCAATTGATTCGCGACGAAGGCCCCGACGCAAGCCGCGACCCGACCGTCAGGGCGTGGCAGCCAGCACTTTCCCGACTGCCCCGATCGTCAGGTCCACATCCCGGTCGGTCGTCCGGTGATTGCAGACCGAGATGCGCATGGCTCGGACCCCGTTCCAATCGGTGGGCCCGAACCAGGCCGTGCCTTCCGCTCGGATGGCCTCGACCACGGCGTCCGTGCGCCGGTCGTGGTCGCCGTCCTCGGCCAGGAAGCGCACCAGCCCCTGGTTCATGCGCGCAGGTGACAGGACCTCGACCCCAGGGAGGTCACCCAGCCCGTCCACGAGGCGGGTTGCCAGTCGGCACCCCTCGTCCACGATGTGCGCGATCCCGTCGCGTCCGAGCGCCCGGATGGCGGCGTAGGCGACCACGCCCCGCGGCCGCCTGGACCACTCTGGGTTCCAGTCCATCTGGTCTCGCCCCGCTCCGTCCGGTGGGATGAAGTATCCGGCGGTGATGGACATCGCCGCGTGATGCGCCTCGCGGTCCCGTACGAACGCGTATCCGTTGTCGAACGGGAGCTGCAACCACTTGTGGCCGTCCGTGGCCCAGGAGTCCGCGAGGTCGACGCCGCGGAGTGCGTGCCGGTGCCTGTCGCTCGCGTTCAGCCACAGGCCGAAGGCGCCGTCCACGTGCACCCAGGCTCCGCGAGCGTGCGCCAGCGCGCACGCCTCCTCGAACGGGTCGCACGCGCCCGTGTTGAGGTCGCCGGCCATGAGGCACACGATGGTCGGCGCATCGGGCGACTCTTGGAGCGCCGCTTCCAGGTCGCCCAGATCCATGCGGCCGTCGCCGTCCAGACCCACCTGAACGAGCGCGCCTGTGCCCATGCCGAGAAAGCGCATCGCACGGATCAGCGACTCGTGCCGGTGAGTGCCGGTGATCAGCCGGATGCGAGGAGCACCGTGGAGCCCGTCGCGACTCACGTCGACGCCGCGGTCGCCGAGAACTCGCTGCCGGGCGGCCGCCAGAGCCGTCACGTGTGCCATCTGGCAACCGGTGACCATGGCGAACGAGCACTCCGGTGGAAGCCCCAGCAGCTCCTTGAGCCACTCCCCAGCCACTTCCTCCATCACGGCTGCAGCCGGGCTGCACTGGTAGATGGCTCCGTTTTGGTCCCATGTCGAAACCAGCCAGTCGGCGGCGATGGCCGCCGGGACCGAACCGCCGATGACCCACCCGAAGAAGCGCGGCCCACCGGCAATCACCATCCCGTCTCGGCTCTTCGCGAGAAGCTCGTCGAACACCTGACCGGGGTCCGTTTCGTTGTGGGGGAGAGGCTCTCGAAATCGGTGGAGCAGCTCTTCGTAGCTCGCTCGCGCGGCCACGGGAGCCCGATCGAACTCCTCATACAGCCGGATGGATTGCTCGGCAGCGTACTTCAGGACGGCGGTATCGCGCATGCGTCGAACAGGTTGGAGGCTGAGCCGTTGTGAGCGGCCGGGAGGCGCGGCACGGGCCATGACGGGAACGAGCCTCGGTCCGGCCCGACCCAAAGGTATCAGTGCTCGCGATCCGTCTACTACCGAAATCCGTGCAGGGAAATCGATCGGCGCTACCGAAGTCCCGCGACACGACTAGTTTTGGGCCATGAGCGACGAGTCAATCGAGCGCCCCCGAGACTTCATTCGCGAAGTCGTGGCCCGCCATGTGGCGGAGGGCCGCTATCCGAGAATCGTGACCCGGTTTCCCCCGGAGCCCAACGGCTTCCCCACGATCGGCCACGCCAAGTCGATCTGCGTCAACTTCGGGATCGCCGCCGAGTTCGGGGGTGTCTGCAACCTCCGATTCGACGACACCAACCCCCATACCGAGGACTTGAAGTACGTCGAGGCCTTCAAGAAGGACATCCGCTGGCTGGGCTTCGACTGGGAGGACCGCCTCTACTTCGCCTCGGACTACTTCGAGCAGCTCTACGACTTCGCCGTCATCCTGATCGAGAAGGGCAAGGCGTACGTCGATTCCATGTCCGAGGAGGAGATCCGGGAGTACCGGGGCAGTGTAACGGAGCCCGGACGCCACAGCCGATTCCGGGATCGCTCGATCGAGGAGAACCTGGACCTCTTCCGCCGGATGCGGGACGGCGAGTTCGCGGACGGAGCGCACGTGCTACGGGCCAAGATCGACATGGGCCACCCCAACATGATCATGCGTGACCCGGTCTTGTGGCGGATCCGGCACGCCGAGCACTACCGGCGCGGCAACGACTGGTGCATCTACCCGCTGTACGACTACACACACGGACTGTCCGACGCGATCGAGGGCATCTCGCACTCGGTCTGCACGCTCGAGTTCGAGAACAACCGCGAGATCTACGACTGGCTGGTGGAGGAAGTCGGGTTCGAGGAGCCCCGACCACACCAGTACGAGTTCGCACGGCTCAATGTCGAGTACACCATCGTCTCGAAGCGGAAGCTGCTCCAGTTGGTCGAGGGCGGGCACGTGCGCGGATGGGACGATCCGCGGATGCCCACACTTTCTGGCCTCAGGCGCCGGGGCGTGACGCCGGAGGCCATTCGCGCGTTCTGCGACATGACTGGGGTCACCAAGACCAACGCGCTGATCGACATCGCCAAACTCGAGTACGCCATTCGAGACGACCTCAACACACGGGCGCCCAGGGTCATGGCGGTAAGCGACCCGCTGAAGGTGGTCATCACGAACTGGGGAGCCGACGGCGATGGTGAGGGTGACCGGGAGCACGGGGGGCCCCCACCCCCACCTGAAGCTGACGGCGGCGTAGGGGCCACGGAATGGCTGGACGCGCCGAGCTTTCCGCACGACGTGGGGCTCGCCGGCTCGCGGCCGCTGCCCATCGGACCCGAGCTCTGGATCGAGCGCGCGGACTTCGCCGAGACCCCGCCCTCCGGCTTTCGGCGTCTCACGCCCGGCGGCGAGGTGCGCCTTAGACACGCGTGCTTCATTCGCTGCAACGAGGTCGTGAAGGACTATGCGGGCCAGGTCACCGAGCTTCGGTGCACCTACGATCCCGAGACCATGGGCGGGAGTGCGCCGGATGGCCGGAAAGTGAAGGGCACGATCCACTGGGTGGACGCGGCGCACGGGCTCCCCTGTGAGCTCCGGCTGTACGACCGGCTATTCAATGTCCCCGATCCCAGGGATGTGCCGGAAGGCGGCGACTTCACTGACCACCTGAATTCGGACTCCCTCGCAGTGCGTCATGGATGGATCGAACCGAGCGTGAAGGAGGACCCGCCCGGCACTCACTACCAGTTCGAGCGCCTCGGGTACTTCGTCTCGGACCCGGAGGACTCCATCGGTGAGCGTCTCGTCTTCAACCGGACCGTCACGCTGCGGGAGGACTCCAAGTGGGCGCGCGCGTCGGCCGGAGCAGGCGCCCTCGCCGGCGATGAGTTCGACGCGGCGCATGCGTCGAGCGGAGCTGCGTCCAGGGAGGCCGACACCGGTGACCCCGGCACCTGGATCGCGCCTGCCGACCGCGACCGCTCCCCAGCCGAAGACGCCCGGTACCGGAGCCTTGTCGGGTATGGGGTGAGCGACGCCGACGCCGACGTTCTCGCTCGCGACATCGATCTTTTCGAGCTGTTCGAGGACGCGCGTGCGGCCGGCGCTCCTCCCGCCCCCGCGGGGAAGTGGACCGTCCACGAAGTGCGGCCGGCGCTCCGGGCGGCGACTTCCGAATCGACCGACCCTGAAGGGGCTCGGCTGGACGGGGAGGCGCTCGCCGTGATCGTTCGCGGCGTCGAAGAAGGAAGAGCCAGCACACGGATCGGGCGCGAGGTCCTGGCCGAGGTCATAGGGAACGGTGGTAATCCGGAGGCGCTTCTGCGCGAGCGGGCCGCCGCCCGTATCGACGACCCCGACGCGCTCGGAGCCATCGTCGACCGGCTCCTCGCCGAGCACCCGGACAAGGCGGCCGCGCTCGGAGGCGGGCGCGAGGGCTTGATGGGGTTCTTCGTCGGCCAGGTCATGCGGGAGACCGGGGGGAAAGCCGCACCGCAACTCGTGCAGGAGCTTGTTCGGAGCCGTCTAGACGCCGGCTAACCGCCGCGCCGGACCGCTGGCATAGTCAGTCGCCCAGCACCCACGCGAAGATCAGCGGAGCCACGATCGTCGCGTCCGACTTGATCAGAAACGACGGAGTATCCACGTCCAGCTTCCCCCACGTGATCTTCTCGTTGGGAACGGCGCCGGAATACCCGCCGTACGACACCTCCGCGTCGGTGATCTGACAGAAGTAGCCCCAGAAGGGCACGTCGATCTCCAAATCCTGGATGATGGCCGGGACCGTGCAGATCGCGAAATCGCCAGCGATCCCACCCCCGATCTGGAAGAAACCCACCGACGGGACTCCGGCGTCGACGCCGTGGTTCTCCCGGTACCACTCGATCAGGTGCTGGAACTGTTCGGTGCCGGTCTTCACGCACTGATGATGGGCGACCGCTCCGGTCATGACCGCCGCGGCGAACATGTTGCCCATCGTGGAGTCCTCCCAGCCCGGCGCATAGACGGGGATCCCCGCCTCCATCGCGGCAATCAGCCAGGACTCGGACCGGTCGACCTCGAAGTGCTCGTCCAGAACGCCCGAGCGCAATACGTCCATCATGAACTCGCCCGGCATCCGGCGGGAGCCGTCCTGGCAGGCCTTGGACCACCGCTGCCTGAGCGCTCCCACCAGGCGCAGCATCACGTCCTCGGGCACGCATGTGTCGGTGACGCGGTTGAGGCCGCGCTCGTACAGGTCCTTCTCGTCGCGCCGTGAGAGGGCGCGCCAGTCGTCGATCATCTGGTAGCGCCGGTTGCCGAGGAGGTTGAACACGTCCTCCTCCAAGTTTGCGCCGGTGCACGAGAGCGCGTGGACCTTCCCCGCCCGGATCATGCGGGCCAGGGTGAGGCCCAGCTCCGCCGTGGACATGGCTCCGGCCAGCGAGACCAGCATCTTGCCGCCGGCGTCGACGTGGGCCTCGAAGGCATCAGCGGCCCGAACCGTCTCGCGGGCGTTGAAGTGCCGGTAGTTCTGCCGCATGAAGTCCCGGACATCGCCCATACTCGCTCCTCGTGGTCCGGGGTCAGATTGGGGGTGACCGCAACGTCAGCTGACCGGGACCGGCCGCCGGAGCACCGCGCCGGCGAGCTCGCCCGTGAACTGTCCGTCCAGGAGAGCGGGCCGACCGTTCACGAGCACGTGCACCATGCCCTCGGCCAGTTGGTGCGGAGCCGTGAACTCGGCCGGGTCGTTCACGCGAGCCAGGTCGAACACCACCAGGTCCGCAACCATGCCGGCCTGGATCCGCCCCCGGTCCGCCATCCCGAACACCTCGGCGACCAGCCCGGTCATGGACCGTATCGCGCCCTCGACCGTCACGACCCCCTCGTCCCGCGCGTAGTGGCCGAGCTTGCGCGGGAACGTCCCGTAGGAGCGAGGATGGGGAACGCCCACCTCCCAGGGAACCAGGTCGCCGTCGGACCCGGTCATCGTCCAGGGCTGCGCCATCAGGGCGCGCACGTCGTCCTCGTTCATGTTGAACGAGACGATGGACGGGCTACCCGTCGCGAAGAACTCCAGGGCCAGGTCGATCGGGTCCATTCCGCGTTCCGCCGCCACGTCGGAGAGCAGCCGGCCCTCCAGGCTCTCGTCCGGACGATACCGCCGGAACTGTATGCGGTCGGCACCACCGCGCCGCGACAGGTTCTCGACCATGGACGCTCGGATCCGGCCGCGCCGGTCCGGATCGGCCAGCCGTGCGGCCAGCGAGTCCTGGCCACCGGCCTGCGCCCACCGCGGCAGCAGCGCGGCCGAAAGTCCGGTGGCGGACGCGATGTACGGATACTGGTCCGCGTACACACGCACGCCCTGGGCGCGCGCCGTCCGGATGTGCTCGATGATGGTCGCCGACGAGCCCCAAACGGGCGGCCCCAGCGCCTTGATGTGCGTGACCACGGCCGTGACGCCGGCCTCCCGGCCGACCGCGATGACCTCGTCGACCGCAGCGACAACACCGATGGTGTAGTTCGACTCGTCACGGATGTGGCTCGAATAGACACCGGCGAACGGCGCAATCACCCGACCGAGCTCGATCAGCTCCGAGTTCTCGGAGTAACTGCCGGGCGCGTAGAACGTGCCGCTCGATAGACCCCAGGCCCCCTCCTCCATTCCGGCCCGGACGAGCGCGCGCATAGCGTCCATCTCGGACTCGGCCGGAGAGCGGTCGGCCATCCCGATCACTTGCCCCCGGATCGAGCCGTGCGGAACGAACTGCGCCGCGTTGACGCCCAGCCCGTAGGCGAGCAGCTCCGACCGCTGCTCCGCCATGTCCACCGGGCCACCTCCGTCGGGGTTCACCAGAACGGTCGTGACTCCCTGTGCGAGCAGCGGCCGGGCGTGGCTCAATTCCTCGGAGACCAGTCCGCCGCCGGCGTGCGAGTGCGCATCGATGAATCCGGGCGCTACCTGGAGCCCGGTCGCGTCGAGCTCGAGCGCCGCCGACTCACCCGCCAGGTCACCCACGGCGACGATGAGGTCCCCGGTCACCGCCACGTCGGCCGCGCGGGCCGGTGCCCCGGTCCCGTCGAAGACCATCCCCCCACGGAGAATCAGATCGTAGGGCCCCCCGACGGAGCGCCCTGCCGAATCGGCGTCACCGCAGCTCGTCGCGAGGAGACACCCCAGCGCCGTGGCCACCCGCCTCATCGCTGCACGTGGGATCAGCTTGCTGCTCCCGCCGGCCTGTCTCAGTGCTCGCATGGTCGTCTCGCGGTCATTCGAGTCCGGCTCTGCGGACCCGGGAATCTGTGGACCCGCTGGGAACGGCGGCGGCGCCCTCCCAGTCGGGATCGGCCACGCCCTGCCAGATGCCCTGCTCCACGTCGTAGGCGATCGCGTGCAGCCGGCCGAACGCTCCTTCGCGATCGACGAACCGGGCGGTCACGCCCAACCCACGGATGTCGGTGCTGTCCCAGGATGCCTGGACGTTCAGCTCGAACTCCCAGGGACCGTTCTCGCGCCGCACGCCGAAGCCGGGGAAAAAGCGGGCACGCGTGATCGCGTCCGGCAATGTTAGCCCGTGGTCGACCAGTCGGCTGGTGACCTCCACCACCGATGAGATGATGCGGACCCCACCGGCCGCCCCCATCACGTACGCGACCTCCCCGTCCCGGAGCACCACGAACGGAGCCATCGAGCTCGCCGCCCGCTGCCCCGGCTGCATCGGGCCCAGATAGCCGCCCAGCGTGGCGGCGTACAGGAATCCCAGCCCTTGCGTGGCCACGCGGGATCCCCCTGCCGGACCGAGGGACTGCGTGAGCGCGACAACCATCCCGTCGCGGTCGGCGGCGGACAGGTGCGAGGTGTGCTCGTCCTCGTCCGAGACCGACGACCACCCACCGGACACCCGCGGCCACGCGGCGCGCCCGGCAGCAATCGCGGCTCCATCCGGCGGAGTTCCGGCGGCCACGCCGGCCGGCGTCGGCAGCCGCACTGCGCGGGCACGCTCGGCCGCCCATTCCTTGGACGTGATGAGCGCCGTGTTCTCCTCCTCGGGCGGCACCGGCGAGTACCGATCCTCGAGCGCGAGCAGGAGGGCCTGTCCCACCAGGAAGGCCCAATCCTCCTCATCGTTCGTCACCGGCAGGTTCTCGAGGATGTGGAGCGCCTCGATCGTCGTGCCGCCACCGGCCGGCCGATCGGTGCCCACCAGGTCGTGGCCTCGATACGACCCCCTCACCACACGGACGTCTTCAGCCCTGTAGGACGCGAGATCGTCCAGCGTCACGAAGCCTTCGTTGAGCTCCATGTCCATGGCGATCTGTTCGGCGATGGTGCCGTCGTAGAACGCCTGCGCTCCCCGGTCGGCGATGGTCCGGAGGGTCGTGGCGAGATCTGCCTGGATGAACAGCTCACCGGCCTCGTAGGTCGACCCGTCCGGCTTGAGGAAGTAGCGCTTCGCTCCCTCGGACTGCGCCAGCTGGTCCTGCACGTTCAGCATGCGTCCGGCCTCGCCTGGCAGCAGCTCGAAGCCGCCCGCCGCGAGAGCGATCGCGGGCGCAAGCACATCGGCGCGGGGCAGACGGCCGTGCTCACCCTGCAGGCGGAGGACGCCCGCAACCTGCCCGGGGATGCCCACGACCGCGTAGCCGAATGACGCCCGGGGCGCGGTCTCGTCGTCGTACGCCAGCGGCGCCTGGGTCGTCCCGTCGATCGCGTGGAACTGTCCGCCCGGCCTCCGGACCAGGATCTGAACGCGGCCTCCAAGCCCCGACATCGTGGGCTCGACCACCGCGAGCGCGAAGGCCGCCGCCGCCGCCGCATCGGCGGCGTTGCCGCCCAGCTCGAGCATCCGGGCACCAGCAGCGGCGGCCAACGGATGCGCGGCGACGACTACGCCCTCGCTCGACTCGGCCACCTGGATTGGCGCAACGGCGGTCTCTGCCGGCGCCGTCGACCGGGGCTCCCGATCGGCACAACCCGAAACGAAGCCCGCAATGACGGCCAGGGCCGCCAAACAGGCGACGGTTCTGGTCGAGCTCTTGGAGTGCATGGCGGTCCCCTGGGCACGGCGCGAGGCGGAGACCTAAGAAAAGCGCCCGGTCGTTGCCCGGCAACCGGCTACGGGGCGCCGATCCTGAAGAAGTAGCCGAGCACCAACGCCGGGCCCGCGGGCAGGTTCTGTCCCGCGAACGGGACCCGCACACCGGCCTCCAGCGCGCCCGTCCCCACGGGGTACGAAGCCGTAGGAGTGACGTGGAACATCTGTCTGCTGGCGCTCGCCAGTCGAATGCCCTCGAGGACAGGCGGACGGCCGTCCCACCCTTCGACTGTGACCTTGTATCCCGCCGGTCCCCAACGTCCCCCCACCGCGGCCAGGAAGAACGCCTCGTCGCCGAAATCGCGCCGGCGCTCGAAATCCTCCTCGCGCCAGCGGTATCCCACCCAGCCCATGACGTACTCCGAGCGCGGGTAGAACGAGTGCCCGAGCTCGAGCATGACCTCCCAATCACGTTGACCTTCCCCGAGCGGAACGATCTCCGCATCGAGCGGGAAATCACCCATGGGCAACTTCACCCCGGCCCGGACGGCCAGCGGCAGGTCCGACCCCAGGAACCGTAGCGGGGCCACCCTCAGATAGGTGCGGATATCACCGAACCCGTTCCGGCTCCGATCGCCCGAGAAATCGGTGTAGTCGATGAAGTGGAAGGGGAACTGAACCCACGCATCCAAGCCCCGGAGCAGGCCGAACGCCGCCGTCACGAACGTCGACGTGGCGACCGCGTGGCCGTTGTTGCGGATCCGCTTGCGCACGCCGTCGAAGTCGTACTCGTCGCCGGTGTCATGGTGATACACGGCAAGCTGCACCCAGCCCTGCCCGGAAGGCTCGACCCACTGCGCGGCCACCACCTGCGGACCCAGCGCGGCCGCCAAGGCCGCGCCTGCCAGACAGGCGCTGGCCCAATGCCCGCTCCGGCCTCGGCTGCGGCCGAACCTGGCCGCGATCGCGGCGGTGTCCCGATCATTCACGGTCATTCCCACACCTGTCCGGTTCGGCACTCGTGGTCGGCGGAGTAATCCACGGCCTTGCTCGCGGGTTCCGCGCGACCCTCTCGTCCTCAGCCGGCGGCGAGGTGCGCCTCGAGCATCTCCGCCACGCGCACACAGTCCCTCTGGATCTCGTTCTTCCGCCGCTCGACGACCAGCATCGTGTCGCGTGCGTCGGGGCGAGCCTGCCGGCGAGCGACGGCCTGGGCGAGCTCCCCGTTGGCGTTCGGGAGGCCGGGATCCGCCCCGGCGTCGAGCAGCAGCCGCACCACGCTCGGCTGTCCCCAGAGCGCGGCAAAGTGGAGTGCCGTCCCGTACCCACGGGGTTCGTTCAGGACCGTCGGATCCTCCCGGAGCCGGTCGCTCACCTCGTCAATCAGTCCGAATGCCGCCGCCAGTTGGAAAGGGACCGACGCCCCGCGCTGATGCAGGTGGCGCACGAGGTCCATGTGCCCGTGCTCGTTGGCCCACGCGATGGGGAGCATCCCATGCTCTGCGTCCAGGGCGTCGATGTCCGCTCCCCGGTCGAGGAGCACGTCGACGACCGCCGCGTGGTCCTCCCACGCCGCGAAGTGGAGCGCCGTGGCCCCATCCGTGCGGGTGTCGATCAGGGACGCGTCTCGATCGAGCATCGTCGAGACCGCTCGGGCATCGCCTTTGCGAACGGCCAACAGGAACGCTTCTGCCGACGTTTCCGGGGCTTCCAACGCGTTGTTGCCTCCCACTGTGGAACCGTTGATCATCGGACGCATGAAGACCAAGGACCAACTGAGATCGGCGATCTCGACCATGGACCGCCGTAGCTACAAGTCCTACAAGGAACTCGAAGGCGAGTGGCTCTTCGGAGACTACACCTTCGTCATCGACCACGCACAGGGCGACCCGTTCGCGCAACCCAGTCGGGTGCGGGCCCGCCTGCCGGGGGCGTACGTGGGGCTCGACCCGGAGACCTACCGCAGCCCGAGTCGGGCGCGGGGGACCGAGTCTTTCCTGGCCCGAGCGTTCGCAGACGTTGCCAGGCGCGAATCGAAGCGGCGCGGCACGGGCCACAGCGGGGAGATCCGCATCGTCTGCCCGGGCCAGGAGGTGCTGCCACAGACCGCGCTGATGCTGTCCGATTCGGGCGATCTCGAGGTACGGTTCACCGTCGGGCTCCCGGCTCGCGGCCGCCGGATCGTGGCCAAGGAAGCCCTGGAGCTGCTGCTGGAGGACGTGCCGGCGGTGATCGAGCTCAGCCTGCGTGCTGCGGTCCACTCCGCGGATCACCTCCTGGAGGCGGCCCGTCTAAACGAGGACGCCGACCACCTGCGAGAACAGTTGACGGACCTCGGGCTCGTTGCGTTCGTGGCCGACGGGGCGTCGCTGCCCAGAGCGAGCGGCGACAGCGACCGGCCGCTTCGGAGCGGAGAGGTCGTGCCTTTCGAGTCGCCCCCGGCTCTGCGCGTTGAGCTCGAGGCCCCCAACGCGGGCAGTGTCCGGGGGATGGGGGTTCCCGAGGGCGTGACGTTGATCGTCGGCGGAGGGTTCCACGGAAAGAGCACGCTTCTCCAGGCCCTCCAATGGGGCGTCTACAATCACCGGGTCGGGGACGGCCGCGAATGCGTCGTGAGCGATCCCGGAACCGTGAAGATCCGGGCGGAGGACGGGCGCTCCGTCTGCGGTGTGGACATCTCGCCCTTCATCGGGGACTTGCCGCTCGGAAAGCCCACGCGGGACTTCTCGACCCCGAACGCCTCGGGCTCGACGTCTCAGGCCGCAGCCATCATGGAGGCGGTGGAGGTTGGGGCGAGGGTGCTGCTCATCGACGAGGACACGGCGGCCACGAATTTCATGATTCGCGACCGACGCATGCAGGAGCTCGTGCCCAAGGACCGGGAGCCCATCACCCCCTTCGTCGATCGGGTTCGGCACCTGTACGAGCAGCACGGCGTGAGCACGATCCTCGTGATCGGCGGCAGCGGTGACTATCTCGACGTGGCCGACACGGTGATCGCCATGGACGAGTACCGCCCTCGGCACGTGACGGCCAAGGCCATGTCCATCGCCCAGGACCTCCGCACCGGCAGGATTGCCGAGGTGCCGGAGCACTTCGGCCGGCCGACGCCCAGGCTCCCGGATCCCGGGTCCATCGACTCCCGGCAGGGGCGATGGAAGGCGGGGATCAAGGTGCGCGACCGAGGCACGATGCACTTCGGCAAGCAGACCATCGACCTGTCCGCCGTCGAGCAACTCGTCTCCGTCGCTCAGACGCGAACGGTGGCCGCGGCGCTTCTCTTTGCCCGCGATCGCTTCATGGACGGCAAGCGGCCGGTCGCGGCCGTTCTGGATGAAGTCGAGGCCGCCATCTCGGCCGGCGGGCTCGACGTGCTCGACGATCGCCTCGTGGGCCACTTCGCCGGGTTTCGGCGATTCGAGCTGGCTGCGGCGCTGAACCGGCTGCGGAGTCTGCGGGTCTCGGCGGAAGCCCCGCAGCAGGGGCGGCCGGCCCCGGCCAGCATGGGGGCCTGACCCGCTCCTGGCCTACCCAAAAAAAGAGAGGCGCCCGACCGGATCGTGGTCGGGCGCCCCGCTCCTCAAAGTCCCTGGTGGTCAGGCCTCCAGGTATCCCCCTTCGGTCAGGAGTTCCCGCAGTCTGGGCTCACGATCGGACAGTTGCGTCCGCGAAACCTGGCGGGCGTACTGGATGCGCGACTTGACGTCGATCTGGTCCAGCACCGAGATCGGAACTCCGTAGCGGAGCAGGATACGCTTGGCATCCACGGCGACTTGATCGTCCACACTTCCCCCGGGAAAAACGTGAGACTTGGGGTCACAACTGCTCGAAAGATAGCCGTGAAATCGCCAGTTTACCAGGCAAACGGGGGGTTGGTGAGGGTCGGCCGAGCGCTTTCGGCACCGGCTATGGACTCCTGAAGCCCGCTGCGGCTCCTGGGTGAGCGCTGCCCCTCACGCGTGCGCTTTCTTCAAGCGATCGAAGTACTGGCGCCGGAACTTGGCCACCTTGGGTGCGACCACGGCGGCGCAGTAGGGCTGGGCGGCGTTGTTGCGGAAATACTCCTGATGGTACTCCTCGGCGGGGTAGAACACGTCGAGCGGCACGACCTCGGTCACCAGGGGCGCGTCCCAGATGTCCGCAGCCTCGATCTCGGCCATCACGTCCAGAGCGGCGCGCTCCTGGTCGTCCGCATGCGTGAAGATCGCCGACCGGTACTGGCTACCCACGTCGTGACCCTGACGGTTGAGCGTGGTGGGGTCATGGATCGAGAAGAACACCCCCAGGAGATCCCGATACGAGAGACAGGCGGGATCGAACCGGACCTGGACGACCTCGGCGTGTCCGGTCGTGCCCGAGCAGACGGCACGGTACGTCGGATTCGTGACGTGCCCTCCGGCGTATCCCGATGTGACGCTCTCCACGCCCTCGAGCTGCTCGAACACGGCCTCGAGACACCAGAAGCAGCCGCCGGCGAGTGTCGCCAGCTCCGTGGACTCGCTCATCCGACCTCCCCGGGCTCCCCGGGCTCCCGGGAACAGGCCGGAGCGATCAGCCGCCCAGCCCGATCCCGATGGAAACGATGAAGTCGTGGCGCCGCTGGGGATCGATACCCTCGGGCGCGTACCGACTCACATAGTCGGAAATCTCGACGATAGCGCTCAGAATCCCAAGCCCCAGCTCCCCGCCGACCGCGAGCTGATACGTGCGCTCCGTCCGATCCTCGACGAGCAGATCGAACCCCTGTTCGAAGTCCGTGCTGGAGAAGTCGTAGCGCTTGAAGCCCGTTCCCGCCACGAAGTAGGGCTCGATGAAGAAAAGGCGAAACGGCCGGAGAACCACGCCGCCCGTCAGGGCCAGCATCGTGCTTCTGGACGCGCACGTGAGGCAGTCGATGCCCTCCAGGGGAACCGGAGAGTCGGTGGCGTAGGCCACGTTCCCGCGGAGCCCGATCGCGCTCCCAGCTCCCCACTCCAGTCCCAGGCCATAAGCCCGGCTCGACTCCTTCTTGCCGAGCTCCACGGCGCCCTCGGCGCCCTCGATCCGGCCCAGATCGGATACCGGAACGTACACGCCGATCTGCGGAATCAACCTTTGCGCGGACAAGCTCGCCGGTACCACCGAGGGCCCGACGACCGCCGACACCAAACCCATGACCACCCAACCGATCCTCATCACCCACCTCCGGGTCCGGGGAGTACCGAGTTGGGGGCAATTCCCGTGCCCCGGTGAAGCGCCGATGGATCCTGTGTCTTCACGCCTTCCGGCGAACCGGAGTGTCCTCGAATCGGGACGGCGGGTGGTCCGGATCGCCGCAGGTCGCCATCTTGGACGGCCCTGCCCGGGCAGGAGCGCACCCCCCGTGAAGGAGCCGGCGGCGTTGTCGACCCACCCCCCCATGCTACACCTGAGACACGCCCTGGCCACCCTGGCCTACCGGGGTGGGAAGGTGCTGCGGGACGCGCCGGAGGGATTCGGAGAGACCTCCATGGGCGCCGGGTCCAGAACGGCCGCTGAGGTGCTGGCCCACGTGGGCGACCTCCTGGATTGGGCGGCCCACCTGGCCGACGGGCAGCACGTGTGGGCGGAAGCGCCGGAGCGGACGTGGGAGGCGAGCCACGCTCGGTTCTTCGCGGGACTGCGGAGGTTGGACGAGCGCCTGGAAAGCGCAGAGGGGCTGGGATTCCCGGCCGAGAAGCTCTTTCAGGGACCCATCGCGGATGCGCTCACACACGTGGGTCAGCTCGCGATGCTTCGGCGGATCGCGGGATCCCCGGTCCGTGGCGAGAACTACTTCAAGGCCGAGATCGAATACGGGCACGTGGGACCGGACCAGGCCGGGCCCCGCTACGAGTTCGACTGAGCCGTGGGCACGCTCTCGCACTCCGTGGAGGACTACCTCAAGGCCGTCTACGCCCTTTCGCGGGGCGGCGAAGCCGCCGCCACGTCGGCTATCGCGGGAGCGTTGGACGTGCAACCCGCCTCGGTCACGGGGATGGTGAAGCGCCTGTCCGAGTCGGGCCTCATGGAGCACATCCCCTACCACGGGGTGCGCTTGACCGAGGAGGGTCGTCGCGAGGCTCTGCGCATCCTGCGCCGCCACCGCATCCTGGAGACCTACCTGAGCGAGCGGCTCGGGTACTCCTGGGACGATGTCCACGACGAGGCCGAGCGGCTGGAGCACGCCGCCTCGGACGGCCTGATCGACCGCATGGCGGCGGCGCTGAAGGACCCTCGTCACGACCCGCACGGATCGCCCATCCCCACGTCGGAGGGGGAAATCGAGGCGTTCGAGTACCTCACGTTGGCGGAGGCGCCGGTCGAGGCCAGGGTCGTGGTCCGCGAGGTCAGGGACGACGACTCGGAGAGGCTCCGGGACATGGCGACCCAGGGGCTCGTTCCAGGTGCCACCCTGGTGGTCGAAGGAAGGGAGCGGCTGGAGGGACCAGTACGGCTGCGAGCCGGCACCGCGGACGCGCCGTCAGTGGTGGTCGGATACGAGATCGCGCGTCGCGTCTACGTGGCGGAACTCTGAGGCGCCAGCGAGCCCCATCGACACCGCGTCACACCGGAGGGAACCGGATCCCCTCGCACTCGGGTGTTGCGGGGGTGGGAATGCCCACCTCGATGCTCACCGTCTTCTGCACCGTCGATCCCAGCACGCCGGTGCCGTCGCCGCGGAGGCTGGGCACCCGCACGAGCCCGGACGGGTTGAAGTTCCCTCCACGTTGCCAGTTCACGTAGTTCCGGTCGGCCGCGGCCACCGTCACCGTGGCCGAGATGCCGCTCTGCAGACCGTCCTGCAGCTCGATGAGGGCCTTGGTGGTCACGTCGTCGCTGAAGCGATCGAAGAGCCCGTACTCATTCGGAAACGAAACAATCGTGTCCTGGTCGGAGATCGCCAGGCCGAACACCACCAGGGGGTCGTCCAGAAGCTCGAATTTCGGGTCCTTGGGGAGGAGAGCCCTGCGAATGCCCCGGAGTGAGGCTTCGGACGGGTAGGCCCAAGCGCCCGGGGACGTGGTCCACATCACGTCGAGCAACCGGTTTTCGGGGACGCGGCACGTGCGCCCGTCCGCGACTGGCCCGACGATCGCGAAGTCCTGGGGGATGACGGTGGCGCCCGTCAGCGAGCGGCCATCTACGGTTTCGAGCTCCATCGTCACCCGCGTTCCGGGCCGGGCCGACTGCGCCAGCGCGCCGGCGTAGCACCGTCCGGGGGTTGTCTCCGGGGAGGCGCCCGACACGCATACCTCCGCCGGCACCTCCAGGAGCGCGCTCCGCGCTCCACCCTCAGCGATCATCTCGATCAGGAGGTCGGGGGACAGGCCCTGCAGCAGCCCCTCGGCGTCGAGCGTCCCGTGCACGAACACGGTTGCCGCGGCGCGGGGCGCCGGCGGAGCCCACACGACGTAGGCCTCGGCCAAGAGCACGTCTTCCGAATCCGCGATGGTGACCTCGGTCAGCTCGCAGGCGCTCGGCGCCAGGAGCAGCAGGAGCGCCGCGGCACGGGCGAACGTGGGGAGGCCGCGTCCGGACCGCATCAGAACGCCACCTCGATTCCGATGCTGGGCAGGATGGGGAACATCGACACCCCGGAGCGCGTGGACGGCTCCTGGATGTACTCGAAGAAGTAGAACAGGACGTTCTTGCGGTTGTAGACGTTCAGAACGTCCAGATAAGGCACCAGCGTGCCCCACGACCGCCGCATCGGCTTGCGAAAGCTGATGTCCAGCCGGTGGTAGGTCGGGTAGCGGTCGCCATTCCTCGGCCCCAGCAGGATCGCGTACTCGTCGTCGACCGCGCCTCCCAGCTCGAGCCGCCCTCCCTCGGCGAGTTGGGGCTGGTAGTAGGCGTAGCTCCCGACCGCACGGGTGTAGGGCAGGCCGGTTCCCAGGTTCCAACGGAAACCGCCCTCGACCCCCCAGCCGAGCGGCCTGCGCACCACCAGATCGATGTCCACCCGCCGGTCGAAGATGGGGGAATACGTGAGGTCGGGCGCCGGATCGAGGCCCGACTGGAAGTCGGGGAAGGTGCGTTCCGCCTTGAGCAACGAGACCGCCAGCCAACCCGATGCACCCGGCCCCGACTTCCGCACGAACAGGTCGACCCCGACCGAGAAACCGTCGCCCGGCAACAGGTCGTCCACGTCGTCGTTGGGATTCTCGGCCAGATTGTTGGTCACGACACCGTCGAACGAGCGAGCATACGTTTCCACGGACGCGAACCACCCGTCCGCCAGATAGCCTTCCACGCCGGCCTGCACCTGATTGGACACCACGTGGGGCGCGCGTCGTCCCGAGAGCACCCAGATGTCGATTCCGATGGGGAGCTCCTCGTCCCGTACGGAGTGCAGGAACTGGGAGTACCGGCCCACTGCGAACTTCACCGCGGTGTTGTTGCCGGCCCCCAGGAAGCGCTTCACCGCCACGCGGGGAGCGAGCTCGAGCGCGGCCCCTCCGTCCGCGGGGTGCCAGCGGTCGGCCCGTACCCCCGCCTCCACGACCCACTTCCGCTGGTCGCGCCAGGTCGCCTGAGCGTAGCCCCCGAACAGCCAACCGTTGTTGGCCCCCCCGGCGAAGTCCGCTCCGCCGGAGGCGAAGCGATTCCGGTAGACCAGGCGATCGGCCTTGAGCCCGGTCTTCACCGTCCAGTGCCGCGCGGGCCGACTCTCGAGGTCGATCCCGTTCGAGAACAGATCGATCCGACTCTGAAATACGACGTCGTCGAAGTCCGGAAACCGCAGGCCCGTGTTGAACCGCGAGAACCCCGTCCGCACCTCCAGGGATCCGCCGTCCGGCCGTGGGCCCGTCCAGTTCGCGCCGATGACCCGGTTGCCCCAATCCCAATCGACCTTCAGAGGAAAGTCGTCCTCATCGAGCTCCGTGAAGGCGACCACGTCCGCGCCCGCATAGCCCGAGACCGTGAGCTTGCTTCCGCCCTGCATCCAGGCTTCCACCACCCCCTGCAGGTCCGACAGGTGGTAGGGGAAATTGAAAGCCGGCTTGAGGATCTTGTCGAAGTACGATCGCCTTCCCGAGATCCGCCAACGTGTGGTGCTCAGGCCCAGCTTCTCGTTGAAGGCGCGCGGAGCGCCCCCGCCAACCGCCAGCCGAGCAGCCAGGAGCGACACCCCACCGTTGAATCGCCAATCCCCCGTGCCCGCGTCCGACTCGATGTCGAGGACAGACGACACCCGACCCCCGAACTCGGCCGGGAAGCCCCCCGCCAACAACTCGACGCGGGAGAGCATGTCCGCGTTGAACACCGAGAAAAATCCGGCGAGGTGGAACGGATTGAAGATGGGCACGCCGTCGAGGAGGATTAGGTTCTGGTCCGCCGATCCGCCCCTCACATTGAAGGCGGCGGAGAAGTCCGAAGTCGAGATGACCCCGGGCAGCACCTCGACCGCACGGAGCGGATCGGACTCCGCGAAGCCGGGAATCAGCTTGATGTCCCGGCCCGCCAGCTCCGAAGAAGTGATGCCGGCCTCCTCCTCGAAGCGGACTCGCTCGCGGCTGCGAGCCGCCTCCACGGAGACTCCCTCGAGCTCGATCGGGGCGGCCTCGAGGCGCACCACGACGTCCGTCCGGGCGGCGGACCGAATCGTGACCTCCACGTCCATGGACACGAAGCCGAGGCGGCCGACCCCGAGCACGTACGTTCCGTCTGACAGGTCCTCCACGAGGAAATAGCCCAGGCGATCCGTCTCGGTCGTCCGGATCGGAACATCCCGGCCAGGGACCCGAACCTGTACGGAGGCGGCGAACACGGCGGCTCCGTCACCATCCCGGACGAACCCCTGGACGGAGGCCGTCTGGGCAGCCAGCGACCAGGCCCCGGCACTGGCCGATACGGCGACGAGTGCGGCTGTGAGCGCCCAACGGACCGGCGCTCCCCGACGCGCCGTTCGACGCCTCCCCTTTCCCCTCAAGCTCGAGCTCCCGTTCCCCACGGACGTGCGACCGACGCTTGAACACCGGACGCGGCCGGCCGGGTCCCTCGCGGTCCGGCGCCCCACTCGTTAGCGTCGTGCGCCGTGAAAGTCTACTACTGCGACCACTTCGTGCTTCCCCTGCCGGCCGGCCACCGGTTTCCGATGGAGAAGTACTCGTCGCTCCGGAGCCGGGTCGCGACGGAGGCGCCGCGTCTGGGCGCCACGCTCCTTGTGCCTCCTGCGGCTACGGACCTGGACCTGCGGCGCGTCCATACGGCCGAGTACGTGCGCGCGGTGACCATGGGATCACTGACCCCGGAGGAGGTCAGGCGGATCGGGTTCCCCTGGTCGGAGGGTCTCGTCGAGCGTTCCAGGCGATCCGTCGGGGGAACGATGGCCGCTGCTCTGGCGGCCCTCCGGGACGGGGTCGCGGTGAACCTGGCCGGGGGCACCCACCATGCGTCGGCCTCGGGAGGCGAAGGCTTCTGCGTCTTCAACGACGTGGCCGTTGCCGTCGGCTTTCTTCGCGCCCAGAAGGTGGCCGCGCGCGTGGCCGTGGTGGACCTGGATGTGCACCAGGGCAACGGCACGGCCGCGATCTTCGCGGACGACGCCGGCGTCTTCACCGCCTCCGTGCACGGCGCCTCCAACTTTCCGTTCCGGAAGACCGCCGGGGACCTCGACATCGGGCTGGCGGACGGAGCGAGTGACGTCGAGTACCTGGCAGCCGTGACCACCGCCGTTGAGGAGGCGATCCGGCGTTGGCGCCCCGAGTTGGTGTTCTACGTTGCCGGCGCCGACGCGTTCGCCGGCGACCGGTTAGGTCGGCTTTCTGTCTCCAAGGCGGCGCTGGCCGTGCGCGACCGCATCGTGGTCGACGCGTGCCTCGCGGCCGACGCGCCGGTGGCACTCGTGATGGCCGGGGGATACGCTTCGCCCGTGAGCGACACGGTCGACATTCACTTCCAATCCGTGCGGACCGTTCTCGAAGCCGGGAGCGGCTGGGTCCGGGCCGGGAGGCACGCAATGCGGGCGGGACAGCGGTGAGCGGAGATCCCTCACCGCCTGCGACGACAGGCGGACAGGGCGGGACCCGCACCGGATCCGCGGAGACCGCGCCGACCGGGACGTCCCACGGTGCGGCTCTGGAGATTCTCGACCGTCTCCCCCGGGAGCCTCTCGGCGTCGAGCCCACGCCGCTCGTTCGTGCAGTGGCGTTGGAGCGAAGCCTCGCCTCGATGCTCGGGAGGGCGGTCCCCCGCATTCTGCTCAAGCTGGACTCGTACACCGGGTTCGCCCTGGGCGGCAACAAGGTACGGAAGCTCGAGTACGTGCTGGCTCCAGAGCGGCTCGAGGGCATCACCCACTTGGTAACCGCCGGTGGAATCCACTCCAATCACGCACGGGTGACGGCGGCCGCCGCCGCCCGCCTGGGCCTGGGATGCGCCCTGATCCTGGACGGCGATCCGCCTGGGGACCCGCGCGGAAACGCCTTTCTGCACCGACTCTTCGGTGCGGAGATCAGGATGGTGCCCAGGCGCGCCGAGCGCGCTCCCATGATGGAGATCGTGGCGGACGACATCGCGGCCTCGGGTGGCCGGGCCCTGGTCATCCCCCTGGGTGCGTCGACTCCGCTCGGCGCTCTCGGGTACGCGCGCGCCGGTCGGGAGTTCATCGGCCAGCTCGCCCAGTCGAACCCCGCCTCGGAGACGGCAACGGTGGTGATCGCGGCCTCCTCCTGCGGCACGTTGGCGGGGCTCTACCTGGCGTTCAGCGTCATCGAGGCCGGCCACGTCCGCTTGCTCGGGGTCAGCGCCGACGTTTCCCGCTCGGAGATCCTGCAGGAAACGGCGACGCTCGCCGCGGGTGCAGGACTCCGGCTCGGGTGGGCGGGGCCGCTAGCCCGGCATTGCCTGGACGCCACGGATGCCTTCGTGGGTGACGGCTACGGCATCCCCACCACCGAGTCGGAGCGAGCCCGCGAGATGTTCGGGCGGCATGCCGGAGTACTGCTGGACTCCACCTACACGGCCAAGGCAGCGGCGGCGTTCCTGCACTCGATTCGCACTGGGCAGATTCCTCCCGAGCACGTGGCCGTGTTCTGGCACACGGGGGGATGGCCCTCGGCCCTGCCCTAGCGAGGCTCTTCCGGGGATTTCAGCCGGAGGAGGCCCGGCCGGCCACCGCCTCGACCTGCCGCCAGACGCGTAGGAAATTTCCGCCCATGATCTGCTCCAGGTCGGCGTCGGAGTACCCTCTGCGGAGGAGCTCGGCGATCAGGGCGGGATACGCGGATACATCGGGCAGGTCGGAGGGCATCGCCTCCCCCGATCCGTCGAAGCCCGAGCCGATACCCACGTGCTGGACCCCCACCAGCTCCACCACATGATCGATGTGGTCGACCACGTCGGCGACACGGGCCCGTACGACGCCGTTCGCGGCCCTGAACCGCACCGCTTGCTCGCGCCCATCGCGGGAGTTGATCGAGAGCCCGAGTGACTGCTCCACATGGTCCCACATGGGCTGCTCGCGCCGCTGGAGCTCGGTGGAAAGGAACGAGCCTCCGAACGTGACGTGCACCACGCCTCCGCCGGCGGCGATGCCCCGGATGAGGTCGTCACTGACGTTGCGCTCCCATCCAGGAGTGAACGCGCGCGCCGAGGAATGAGAGGCCACGACGGGAGCGCGACTCGCCTCGAGCACGTCCGTGACCGCCTCGTCCGCCATGTGAGAGACATCGACGATCATACCGAGCCGGTTCATCGCCTCGACGGCGTCCCGGCCGAGCGGGCTCAGGCCTCCCCAGGGTCGCTCGGGGGCGTAGGAGGAGTCGCCGAGCCCGTTGGGTCGGGAGTGCACGAGCGTGACGAGCCGTACGCCCCGATCGTACAGGTCGCCCAGCCGTGCTGTGTCGGATCCCATCGGAATCCCGTTCTCGATGGCAAACAGGATCCCGACCTGACCCTGGCTCGCGGTGGGCGCCACGTCGTGCGGCGAGCGCACCGGCCGGAACCGGTCGGGATGCTCGCCCACGATCATCGCCCACTCGTCCAGCCTGGCGGAGGCCACCTGCCAGGCGTCGCCCGTCTCCTCGTGCACGCTGGGGATCAGCATGCCCATCACCGCCAGGTCGAGGCCGCCCCGCACCGCCCGCGGATGGTCGAACTCGCCCCAGCCCGTCGACGTCCACACCGATGCGGTGTCGAGCGTGAGGCGATAGGGGGTGAGGACGTTCGCG
>JAHEKN010000192.1 GCA_024638305.1 Gemmatimonadota bacterium
CCTGGAACGGTTGGAGGGGGTGGACGCCGTCGTGCACCTGTCCGGGAAGTCCCTCTCTTCCGGACGGTGGACCGAAGAACGCAAACGTATCTTCTACGAGAGCCGGGTGGACACGGCCCGGACGCTGTCCTTGGCGGTGTCGAAGCTCCGACGACGACCTTCCGTGTTCGTCTCCGCCAGCGCCATCGGGTTCTACGGGAATCGCGGTGACCAGCCGGTGGACGAGACCGCCACCGTCGGGAGGGGCTTCCTGCCGAAGTTGTGCGACGCCTGGGAGAAGGCGCCCGCACCGCTCCGCGGGACGTCGACGCGCGTGGTCAACCTGCGCTTCGGCCTCGTGCTGAGCCCCCGCGGCGGAGCGCTCGGCACGATGATTCTCCCCTTCAAGATGGGTATCGGCGGGCGACTGGGGAGTGGACGGCAGTATGTGAGCTGGGTGGATCTGGACGACGCGGTTGGGATGGTGCTCCACGCCATCCGGACTCCGACTCTTCGTGGACCTCTGAACGTGACGGCGCCCATGCCGGTCACGAACGCCACGTTCACGTCGACATTGGGTCGGGTGCTCGGTCGTCCTACGATCATCCCGATGCCGAGTCTGGCCGTGCGCGCACTCCTCGGTGAGATGGGTGACGCCCTTCTGTTGCAGGGCGCCCGCGTGGAGCCCAGGAAGGCCCTGGAGACCGGGTACACGTTCCGCTTTTCTGCGCTCGAGGACTCGCTCCGCTATCAACTGGGCCGAGAGGAGGCGGGAGGGCGGTGACCGATTGGGGACTGGGCGAGGACACGCTTCCGCCCGACCCGATGACGCTCTTTGCGTTGTGGTTCGAGCGGGCCGAGCGCGAAAGCGGGCTGGAGAACCCCAACGCGTTCCTGCTCTCGACGGTGGCGGCGGACGGGGCCCCGGACGGGCGCGTGCTCCTGCTCAAGGGTGCGGACGAGTCCGGGTTCGTGTTCTACACGAACAAGGAGTCCACGAAGGGCCGGGCGCTCCGCCACGAAACGCGGGCAGCCATGACCTTCTACTGGGACCCCCTCGGGCGTCAGGTCCGGGTGCGGGGTGAAACGACCGACGTGACCGATGAGGAGGCGGACGCCTACTTCGAATCGCGGCCTCTCGGAAGCCGGATCGGAGCCTGGGCCTCCAGACAGAGCCAGCCGCTCGACAGCCGGAATGCGCTCGAGGAGGCCGTGCGGGCCGCGGAAGAGCGCTTCGCCGGGGAAACCGTGCCTCGGCCGGCCCACTGGGGAGGGTACCGCCTGGTGCCGTCGTCGATCGAGTTCTGGCAGGCAGGCCCGTTCCGCTTGCACGATCGGATGCGGTACGATCGCGTAGCGGACGGCTGGCGGATCACGCGCCTATACCCTTGAGCGGGTCGAGCGCGGACGGGTCCAGGATGCCGCCGTCAGCCCCGAGGGCAGGGTAGGGAAGTCCGCGTCGCCTGAGCCGTCGCGCGATCCTGGGATAGCTCCACTCGAACAGGATTCCTGCCCGGGTGCGACGATCGATCCGAGACGCCTCGTAGAGGCCCGCTGCCTGGCGCTGGCGAGCGGCTTCGAACAGGAGCACCGCCGCCGCCACCGACACATTGAGCGACGCCACCATGCCGTACATCGGGATGCGAACCGTCTCATCGACGAGCCCGAGCGCCTCGGTGCTCAGTCCGTCGAGCTCCGAGCCCAACACCAGAGCCACCTTGGCCGTGTAATCGATCGAACGGTAGTCGAGGGCATCCGGGGCGGGGTGGGCCGCGACGAGTCGGAAGCCCCGCTCCCGCAGGTGCTCCACGGCGCCCGCGGTCGATTCATGCGTGTGGACGCGTACCCACTTGTCGGCGCCCATCGCGGTGCGGCCATGTACCGGCAGCCCCTCCGCCGGTGGCACGGCGTGCGCACCGAAGATCCCAGCCGCGTCGCAGTTCCTGAGAATTGCCGAGAAGTTGTGGGGCTTGTGCACGCGCTCCATCAGGACCGTAAAATCGGGCTGGCGCCGGTCGAGTACCGCCTTCAGCCGAAGGTAGCGCGCTTCGTTCATCGGCGGCTCGCCTCTTCGACTCGGGTGTATAGGTGGCGTCTCGGTCGTGGGGCTCCTCCGCCCCCACAGCGCACGACGGAAGGTACATGAAACGCAGGTTGGTGTTTCCGCCACTGATAGCGGCGTTCCTGTCTGCCGGGGTCTGTGACCCGGGATCGCTGGAGGTGCAGCCGGAGCTCGAGGATCGCTTTTCCTTCGAAGGCGATCTGGAGGGATGGTCCGTGGGTGCGAGTGGGCTCGGGGAGCCCCCCGCGCCCTGGGGGGCCAGCCGCTCCATGGAACAGGCCTTCGCGGGAAGCGCTTCGGTGTCGCTCTCGCTGGAAAACACCGGAGGCGAAGGCCGGGTCTTCCTCAGGAGGCGCTTCGACGCGGCTCCCGCAACCGATTACACGGTCGAGGTCTCGTTCGCCCTGGGCACGGCCGATGAGGGCACGACCAACCTGTGGAACCTCGTCGCGGGCGTGTCGCGAGAACCCCCGTCCGGAGGCGGGCTCGTGGGAGTGGGCGACACTGGGGGGGGCGTGGGCGGCGGGTTCCAGTGGGTTGAGAAGACGGCCACCCTCAACCTACGTACCGGCCCCGACTCCGGCCGCCTGTGGCTGGGCCTCGGGGTCTGGGGGACGTCCCCGTTCACCCGCCAGTACTTCATCGATGACGTTCGGGTGCGGATCCGGCGCAGGTAGGCCGCCTTCGGGACAGGGGTTCGGGCTCCCCATCCGTCCACGTATCCACAGCGCCAGCGGGACGAGTGGAGCCACGAGCAGCCCGTCCACGATGAACACCCGTACGGTCCGGATGCTCAAGACGCCTCCGACGATCCCGTCGCGGAAGAACCCCGGGTCGAGTGTCCGGATCGGGTCGAGCGCATGCTGCCAGGGGAGGTTGAGCGAGTAGCGCGCGTCCGTCAGCGGCCAGAGCGCCGCAATGCCCGGCCCGCCGGTCGGGTCCCGCATGAGCACATCCAACACCAGGTGGGAGGCGTAGACGAGGAAGAAGAAGCCCATCGATCGTCGAACGCTGACACCGAGGAACCGGGCGCCGATCGGACCGAGGACGGCCGCGGTCGCCATGGCGGCGAAGACGCTGTGACTGGCGCCGCGGTGGAACCGCTCGGCGTGGCCGAGCAACGCCCCAGGAACGAAGTCCAAATCCGGGAGGTTGGCCACGACGACCGCCAGGATCACGAAGACCCATGGCCGGGGCCGCCGGCCGTCGGCCGAGACCTCCGCGGCGGCGACCCCTCCGAGAGCGTGACCGATCGTGGTTGGCATGGGCAGCGACGGGGACAAGATCCGTGCCCGCCCACCCTCGCGGGCTCGTGGACCGCGACGCCCAAGCGGCACCATTCCCCACGCAACCTTCCAGGCGTTAATGTCGTCCTAGGAGTAAGCGGTTCGAGGCGACCTCGTACGTGGGGTCAGGCGCGACCAACCGGAGGTGGTGATGCAGCAGTTTTCCAACGACGTTCTCGCTCTCGCCACTATCCTGGGATCCGCGGCCCTGGGCTTCGGCGCCACTGCGGCCCGCATGGAGGCGCCCCGGCACACCCACGACTGCCTGGTCGAAGTCGATGGCCCGGCCGGAATGGTCCTTTCCGGTGATCGGATCGTGGTCTCGGGTAATCCGAGCTCCGTCGTCCTCGGGCCCAGCATCTTCTTTTCCGGACGTGAGGCCTGCGCCGAGGTCGAGGACCAGCGCCGCAAGCGCCGCCGGCGCCGCCCGCATGTGGAGCATCGGCACGACCGAGTACAGGTTCACGTGATTCGCTCCCGTGAGCGCGCCGAGGCGGCCGCGGATCGAGCCCACGAGGCCCGGGCTCGGGCCGAGGCGGTCCGTGAACGCGCCAGGGAGCGGGCACTCGAGAGCGAGATGCGGGCGCTGGAGCGTCAGATGAGGCAGGTAGAACGCCGCTTGGAACAGAGCAGGGAAGCGTTCGAGACCGGTCGCATGGAGGCAGGCCTCGAGAGCGAGTTGGCCGCTCGCATGGAGGCTGAGATGCGCATGCTGGAGGACCGACTGGAAGAGCTGGGCAAGCGGCGCAGGCGGCGCCCGCGCTGACCGATCGCCAAGGGCGAACCGCCACAGCCGAAGCGCCACAGCCGAACAGCCACAGCCGAGAACGGCGGCCCCCTTCCGCGTCGGAGGGGGCCGCTTTGTTCGAGTCCCAGGTTTCGGATCGCCGCGCGGCCCTCGCCGGCCCACGCCACTCCTCGTACCGTCGTGGGCTGTCCCGTACCAAAGGAGCCAAAATGCAAGGAGTGCCCGTCTTCCATCGACTCGCCTGGGGCCTGGGCCCGCGCCTCGCGGCTAGCCTCTCATTGATGCTGCTCGTGGTGCCGAGTCCGCAGGCGGCCGCCCAGGAGCCGGGCGTCGCGCAGGTCGCGCTCGCCGCGAACGTGGAGGCGGCCGAGCGTGCCTTCGCCGCGTCCATGGCCGATCGCGACTTCGAGGCGTTCGTATCCCACCTGTCAGAGGCCGCCGTGTTCTTCACCGGCGACCAAGTGCTCCGCGGTCGAGCGGCGGTGTCCGACGGCTGGCGTGCGTTCTTCGAGTCTCCTGACGCCCCGTTCTCCTGGGCGCCGGATCAAGTGGAGGTGCTTACCACGCTCGACCTCGCCCACAGCAGCGGCCCGGTGATGGGGCCCGACGGGGAAGTAGTGGGGCGCTTCAACTCGGTCTGGCGACTCGAGGCGGACGGGCGCTGGCGCGTCGTATTCGATAAGGGGTGCCCGTAGCCACTTCGACGAGCGCGAGCGCTCCATGACCTCCGACGGAGGCGCGAATCTGGGCCGCAGCACTCGGTACTACGGGCCCGACCTGGACGCCGAAGCGTGGTTCCGTGTGGCAGACCGCGATTACGTCGAGTTGGTCGGGGGCGTGGACTGGGGCGCGTTCTTCGGCCGATCCACGTCCCCGCGGGCGCTCCTCGACATCGGGTGCGGAACGGGACGCTTTCCCGAGCTACTGGCTGGGTCGGGGATGCTGCCGAGGGAGCCGGTCCGCTACGACTACCTGGACCCCTCCGACCACTGCTTGGAGCTATTGCCGGCCGCCCTTCGGGAGCCGTTCCGTGCCGGAACGGCCTACCGGACCACGCTCGCGTCGTCTCACCCGGAGGTTGACGCGGCCGGTCGTTACGACCTGATCTGGTGCATCCACTCTCTGTACACCACGGAGCCGGAGGCGCTGCCCGGCGCGCTCGCCGGGCTGGTGCCGCGCCTGAAACCGAGCCATGGGCAATGCCTGGTCTACATCGCCGAACCGAGCTCGTTCTACATCCGATTCCACCAGCGCTACCTGGCAGTGTCGCCGGAGGGAACCGGTCGGTCGTTTACGCACGCGGGCCACGTGCGCGATGCGCTTCGAGAGGGCGGAATCGCGTTCGATGAGCGGCCCTTCAACTTCCCGCACATGGTCGAGCGTTCGGATCATCACGTGCTGGGAGCGTACCTCTCGGGATGCACCTTCGACCGCCGGTCCGCCGACGCCTGGGTACAGCATCCGGAGCTCGGTCCGTTCCTCGAGGGCTTCGCGCAGGGCTCTCGATTCGTGTTTCCGCAGCAGGTGACGCTGTTTACGCTCGGCTGCTAGCCACTCGTCCGGAACCGTTGCACAGCCAACCAGAAGTGGAGCAAGCTTCTTTCTTTGGCCAGTCCTCCGATCCGAAGCTCATCAACGCAGGTGGGTACCGTGGCACCGAGACGGGCAGATGCCGTACGCGGTATTCCAGGCGGACAAGAGCCATGGCGACGGGGACGTGCTGGCGTCACAGGAGTGGCTCATCGAACACTTCGCGGTATCGAGCCCCGTCGAGGAAATGGTCCGTCGGTCGGGCCTCTCCGAGCGGACGTTCAAGCGGCGGTTTCGCAAGGCCACCGGGCACTCGCCGCTGTCTTACGTCCAACACTTGCGAGTGGAAGAAGCGAAGCGACAGCTCGAGCGAGGGGACCAACCGATCGAAGAGATCGCCTGGAGTGTGGGGTACGAGGACCCTTCATTCTTTCGGAGGTTGTTCAAGCGCCTCGTGGGCCTCACGCCCGGCGTCTATCGCCGGAAGTTCCAGCTTCCGGCGATTGCGCGCGGATAACTCGCCATGGCTGGCCAAGCCCACGATCGAGAGGCTGGGTCGGGTCGCCTCGTGGACTTCCGGCGGCGGAGAGATCGGACGTAGGTTGAGTTCGGCTTGCTGGGCCCGTGCAGCGAGGAACGCGAGCATGAAGCCGAGCCGAGCCGGGGTGGCGAAATCGGTAAACGCAGGGGACTTAAAATCCCCCGGGCTTCGGCCCTTGTGGGTTCAACTCCCACCCCCGGCATTCACCGCCACCGCCCGCGGGCCGCTTAACGGGCCCACGGGAGGTGTGGGAACCGCTGAGCGGTTAGGCAGCGGGATCTGCCAGATCTGCACATGGGCCCCCGCCGAAGTCTTCGCGGCCGTTGTGGAAAGACTGCACGGTCGGCGGACTCGTCGTTAAGTCGATCGAAAACACAGAATGTCCCATCGTGTAGGCGATTTGCCGTCCCTTGGCCTCGCGGCGCACCTTAAGGAGCACTCCGGTGTCACGGATGAACAGACCGTCGGGGCCATCAAGGATCTCTTCGTTGACAT
>JAHEKN010000193.1 GCA_024638305.1 Gemmatimonadota bacterium
GTCGATCTCGGTGGGCGCGGTCGCCGTGGACAGGTCCCCGATGGCCGCGATCGTGTCGGCCGCCAGTCCGATGTCGGCCCGATAGGGGATGTCGCCCGAGCCGTCGTAAACCGTGCCGTCCCGGATGATGACGTCGAATCCGGGCGTCGCCTCGGCGCAAGCGGACACACAGACCGCCAGCAGGAAGGCGCCGATTAGTGGGTGCCGAGCCGCCGGCACAGGACGCCTCGTCCATCGGGAAGGGCCAATCGACTCGGGTGGCGTCGGGAACACGTGTCCTCCTGTGCAGGGGCTCACTCCGCCGCCCCCGGGGCGGCGCGCCGCCGCAATATCAAGCAGATCGCGCCGCTCCGCGACTGGCTCCTCTGGGCAGGATCCGCCAACTTCGATCCCCAAAGTCGACCCCCGCCGGGGGCGTTCGAATCCCGCGGCCCGCGCAGCCCCGCACCACGGACCTCGAGAGGAGGCAGGCATCGAAGGCCTCAATACGACGAGTCCACTCCTCATGGAGGTCTTTGGGCTGACGGATCGGGGGCGGCAGCGGGACGAGAACCAGGACGCCTACCTCGTCGCAGATCTCGGTCGAGATTCGGGCGTGGGCCCGACCGGTCGACCATCGGTGCTGAGCTTCGAGCGCGGTCTGGCAAGGACCGGTCGCGTGGGCCCGCGCGGTTACCTGCTCGTGGTGGCCGATGGCATGGGCGGGGCTACCGGCGGCGCCACGGCGAGCCGCCTCGCCGTCGAGGGCATCCACGACGCGCTCGTCTCCGGGTGGTCCGACGCCGCCGACGGGACTCGATCCGCATTCGAGTCGGCGCTGACCCGAGCCGTCCGCGAGGCCCACGCTCGCATCCGGGCCCGGGCCGAACGCACCCCGGCTCTGCGGGGCATGGGCACTACCGCGACGGCCGTGGGCGTTCTGGGCCGCCGTATCCACGCCGCCCAGGTGGGCGACTCTCGTGCCTACCTGATCCGGAAAGGAGCGATCGTGAGGCTCACGAGGGACCAATCGCTCGTCCAGGGACTGGTGGACTCTGGCACGCTTACCGAGGAGGCCGCTCAGCGGAGCGGTCGGAACCACATTCTCCTCCAGGCGCTCGGGTCGACGGCCGAGGTAGACGTGGTGACGTCCGAGCACGACCTCGAACAAGACGACCAACTCCTGCTCTGTTCCGACGGGCTGTTCCGACTGGTCGACGACCTGGAGATGGCCCGCGCGCTGGGCGACCGGTCGGAGGGGCTCCCTGCGGCATGCACTGAGCTCGTGGAGCTGGCGAACTCGCGGGGCGGACCCGACAACATCACCGTGGTGGCGGCTCGATTCACCGGGGGGGCTTAGGCGCCCCAGCCCGATAACAGACAGTCGCGCCACCGCACCAACGCCTACGGCCTCGGCAGATGCCCCAGTCTACAGGTCGTCGCGGGCGTGGATGGTCAGATCGGCGGGGAGGGTGCCGACCAGCAGAGGGTGCTGTTGGTTCTTGGTCACGTTCTTGGTGAATGTGTATGCGCCATCGAACGCGGCAGTGATCGTTCCGCTCCCGGGTCCCCCCTTGTCGAATAGCCTGTTCATCTGTTGGATGAGCGCGTAGGCGAACACACCATGCTTGCGGCCGACCTCGTCGAACTCCTGCTCCCGTGAGATTTCCAGTGGCGCCGCGGCCGCCGCGATGCTCGAGCGTTGCCCACGGTTGTGACGGGCCGGATCGAACCCGATGGCTCCGGACTGACATGCGTCGATGACCGTGAGCGTGTTCACCTCGGGATCGGAGCCCATGGTGTTGGCGATGTCCTGGAAGAGCAGAGCGGTCCCCACGAACGCTCGCGGATCGTGGTCGGAGGGGAGGAGGAAGAACTCCCCATACTTCGCGGCTCCATGACACGCGCAAAAGAAGACGAACAAGTCGTGGGCTCCGCACCGGGCCATGATCGCCTCGACGGCGTCCAGGATGGCCCGCCGAGTCGCTTGCTCGTTGGTCAGCACCACGTTCGTGCTGAGTGCCGGGCTGGCTGCCTTCGACAGATGGAAGGCGTCGTTCGAGCATCCATCCAGATTGATTCGCGGAGCGACGGGGTATTCGTCGATCCCCACGAACAAACCGTGGGCATTTCTGACCAGATCCGGGGGCGCCTCGAGACTCATGTATCGTACGCTCGGCGCGGCCTGAGCTCGAGATTTGGGCTGAGGGTGCCGAGGAACACGGGATGCTGTCGTTCGTCCCGCTTGATCGTGCGGTCGTAGGAGTCATCGAACCAGTCGATGATCGGCAGCTTCCAGCCCGCTTCGGCGGTGCGCGCCCGCAAGGTCTCGATCAGCCCCCACGTGAAATGACCGTGCTCGAGTCCATCGTCCATCACGCTCGAGAAGGAGAGCTCTGATGGTCCCGACGAGACCATGAGTCCCGATTCGGAGCCCGCCTGATAGCGGGACATGTCGAACCCGACGGCGGCAGCATGGCATGCATCGAGGATGATCAGGCTTTGTACGCCCGGGACGGAGCCGAGCACCGCGGCCGCCAGCCGGAACGACACCGCCGTGGACAGGAACGAGCCCGGCTTGAAGTCGTGGGGGATCAGGTAGAGGTCGTCGTACTCGGTCGTGGCGTACGCGGACACGTAGGCGATGATCAGGTCCCCGGGAACGGCCTCCTGGACGGCGTCCTCGAGCTGGGAAAGCACGCGCGTGCGGGTGGCCTTGTCGCCGGTGAGGCGGACGTTGGTGGTCAGGAGAGGCCCCATCGCCATGGCCATTGCCTCGGCGTCGTTCACGGCGCCTATGGTTCCAAACGTGCCCCGGACGCTCGGGTCTCCGCCCAGTGCGCCGTAGGCGGGCGGCAGCGCCACGTCGTCCACGCCGATGAACACGCCATGCGCCTGACGGTACCGGCGCCCGGCCTGGGATCCCGATCCGCGGGCGGTCGTTGCTTTGGCCTGGGGCAGGGATGGAAGAGACTGACTGCGTGACATCAGGTCCGGACGGCGGGGATCGAGTGGGATCGGTGGGCCAGGTGGCAGCTCCCGGCGGTCGCTCCAAAAACCCTACCGCCCAGGAGCCGCCCGCGCGAGCCCCGCTGGACCGTAACCCCGTTTACGCTATCTGGGGAGTTTACGCTATCTGGGGATGCCCGCGGGGACCGTGAATTGGTACTCGCGATCCCACACCACCCGGTTGAAGACCGCGAACACGTCCGCCAACTGGTAGATCCCGAACGACTCTTCGGTGCCGAGCAGGCCGGTGATGTCGTCCCGCCGCTCCGCCAGAGCAGCGAGGGCCTCCGCCTTCTCGGGCGGCATCCTCATCCTCAGGTAGGGGAGGCCGTCGAAGAAGTTGATGGCCTCCTCACGGGCAAGGCGATAGTCGCCGTGGACCGCGTAGAGCGCGGCGCCGGCCAGCGTGTGGCCCAGCACCTCGATCTCGAGGTCGAGCTCCGTCTGCTCCAACTCGGCGGAGAGCTCCTCTGCGTGCGCACGGGCGCTGCGGGCCTCGCGGAACTGGATCAAGTATCCGACCGCGAAGGCCGCCAGCACGATCACGATGTTGCGAACGAAGCGCCGAAACCCTGGGGGACCGCCGCTTCCCGCGCGGCCCTCGCGACCGCCTTGGCCGGTTTCACCGCTGCCGGCGTCGGCGGAGCCATCCGCCTCTTCCCGTCCTTCCTCTTCTTCGAGGGGGGTGTCGTTCATGCGTCTATCTCCATGGTTCGGGCCCGCCCCGCGGGCGGGCCCGGCTTGTGCCGCTATCGCTCGAGGCTCAATCCCAGGATCAAGCTGCTCCGATCGTAGAGGTCGATCCCCTGATGCGCGATGAACAGGTTGAGCGGCGCGTCGTTCCGGCTACGCACGTTTCGCAGTTGAATCGTCGCACCGTACGCCAGGTTGACCACCGCCTCCATTCCGTCCCGATTCACGATCCCTGGTCCGGCCTGGACCAGCGGGTTGATCCAGAAGCTGTCCCGCTCGAACACCCAGCCCGTCCGGTATTGCAGGTTGGCGGCAGCCATCCACTGGGGCTGCCCCGACCCGAAGGCGACCGCCAGCTCGGGGACGAGATCGAATCTCGACCCCGGCCGGACCGGACCCCAGTCCGCCGCGATTCCGAACGACCACTGCGAGCCCTGCCCGAACGTAAGTCCGGTATAGGGCCTGTACTCCCGGACCGGGAACCCGAGCGACGGGTCCAGCCGGATCCGCCGCGTCTCGCGCGGCGCGTCCATCGATTCTTCCTCGGCAGCAGCCTCGGGCGTCCCGGCCGGCACACGCCGACCCACCGCCGCGTCGGCCTCCTCCCGCGCGATCTCCTCCGTGATCCTCCGCTCGCGTTCGAGCGTGGAGTTCATACGGCCGACCAGGCGCTCCTCCATGGCCGCCAGGTCATCGGAGGTGACCCCGGGCTGGGTCGGCTGCGACGGGACCACTCCTTCCTCGCGCGCTCTGTTGATTTCGGACCGGATCAGCTCGCGGAGCTGATCGGCCGTGAGACCGGGAGCGAGCTGAGAACCCTCGCTCGTCGCGCCTGGCGCGGCCGGCTGCATCGTGGTCCCCATTCCCGCCTGGCCCCAAGGCATTGGCCAGGGCATCGGCACCACCACCACCGGCCCGTAGGGACTGCTGCCCATGGGCATGGTGTGCGACCCGGGGGTCATGACGCCTTCCGCGGTCGGGACGGGGGCTCCGAGATGGGATGGCGCCACCGGGCCGGGGTGCGTGTCGGGCTGCGCTTCACGCGCGGCCGCGGCTGCATCGGCTTGGGCGTCGACCGCCGTCTGTGCACGGTCGGCGGCGGCTTCGGCACGTGCCGCGGCCACCTCCATCCGATCCACCAGCGCCGACATTTCCGGCGACGGTTGCACTGGCGCCGGCGTCGCCGGCGTCGCCGGGGTCGCCGGCCTGGTCGGCTGAGCGACCGGTACGGACTCCGTCTCACCTACCCGGCGCGGAACCGGCGCGGGCTCCGGAGCGACCGGGGGCCGACCGTCGAAGCTGACCCCACGACCACCGCCCACCAGGAGCTTGAGCCCTGCCGCGAACTGCCAGTTGTGAACGATGTCGTCCGGGGTCGCGGCCCGCTCGAGGTCGCCACCCGCGAAGAAGTTGTCTCCAGCCATGATGTAGTCGCGAGCCGACGCCGTCAGGCGCAGCCGCGAGCCGAAGTTGAAGTCCAGCCCCGCACCCAGGATCAAAGCCTTCTGGTCGGCGGGCACCATGCTCGGAAGGGAGTCGAAATCCTGACCGAACTCCATCTGCCCCGCTCCGGCGACGAGGTAGGGAGCCAGCCCCTCGCCGTCGGTCAGG
This sequence comes from Gemmatimonadota bacterium, assembly GCA_024638305.1. Classification (GTDB taxonomy): domain Bacteria; phylum Gemmatimonadota; class Gemmatimonadetes; order Longimicrobiales; family Gaopeijiaceae; genus JAHEKN01. The sequence goes on from JAHEKN010000193.1 coordinate 5,293, forward strand.
TTGAACTGCGCCTCGGCGCCGTACCCCTTGAACCCCTCGAACCCGTCCCAATCGTCGTTCACGCCCTCCCAATAGAAGCCGCGCAGTCCAACGAACGACCCGAAGTCGAGCCCGGCGGTGATCCCGCCGATGTCACGGTCCGCCAGACCGACCGCGTTGTCGAAGCTCTGACGGCCCACGAAGGGCTGCAGCGAGATGGCCAGATCGGAGAACGGCCTCCGGTACCGGCTCTCCACCGCCTGGTCCAACGCCGATCCGCGCTCGAACTGCCGGCTTCCGAGCTGGATGCCGATGCCGAGACGGAGCGCCAGGTTGCGACGCACGGCGTCGGCGCCCTCGAACTGCGGGAGCGCCGGATCGCCCTCGGCCGGAGCCGGTATCAGATCCAGAGGGTTGAGGCGGAACTGGTTGCGCTCAACCATGAACTCCAGTTCGACCGCCTCCGCGAGGTACGTGCGTAGGCCGGCGCCGTACTTGAGCTCGATCCGCTTCTGGTCTTCTTCGCCCTCGGGCCGGAAGCGCATGATGCCCCCCCCGCCCATGACGATGGGAACGATGCCACCGCCACCCAGGCCGATGGTCAGCTCACCCCCGTAGCTCGCCAGCTCGAAGTTGCCGTTGGCGACCGTGGCGCTCGGATCCGCGAACGTCAGGTTCTGGAAGCCGGTGCTAAGGTTGTCCTTGGTCAGGTAGTAGCCGCGCAATCCGACGTAGCGGCCGAACCCGAGCCCGACCGAGCCGCCGTTCAGGCGCACGTCCTCGAGTCCGAGGGCGTCGTCCCATTGGACCCAGGACACGCCCGGTTGCGCGGTGTACCTCATCCCCTGGGCCGACGCCTGCTCGGCGGCGGCCAGGAGGAACGTGGCCGCGAGCGCCATCGAGACGCTGCCGTAGGCCACCCGGTTCAAACGTTTCATCGTTGTCGATCTCCAGATATGTGAACGTCCGGCGAGCGGACGTCTGAGCCTATTCGTTGTTGTCACCGGCTTTCGCCGGTACTGGGCGGTCCACCCAGGGATCGCGTCCAGCGCTCGAGGTAGCCTCGAGCGACGTCGCGTCCGCCGATCCCGAAGGCGATCGCGCAGGAGACCGCGATCGCGCCGATGATCGAACCGAAGGCGATTGACGTGACACGGCCTCCCACGCTGACCTGCTCGAGCGCCATCGCGCCGACCAGGAGCAGGATGCCGATCCGCGCGATCAGCGCGAGCGTCGGAGCCGAGGCCGACGCGCTCGTGCGGATCGCGTCGCGGGCCAGGCCCGACAGGTAGAAGCCCACGCCCAGGATCAGCAGCGCCAGGAACACCTGTCCGGCGAACACGGCCAC
>JAHEKN010000038.1 GCA_024638305.1 Gemmatimonadota bacterium
GCGGCCCCGGGTGACGCCGGGCGCTATCCGCTCATGGTCCAACCCCGCGCACAGGCGATCCTCAAGGTGCGTGGCGGGCTCAACGCCATAGCCCGCGAGTCGACCAACATCATCGACGCGTCCTTCACCGGAACCGACCCCGGCCTCTCCGCGCTCGTGCTCGACCAGGCGGCGCTGGCGCTTCGTGAGTACGGAGCGGGGCGCGTGGCCCAGCAGGCCTCGCGCGAGGTCGAATTCATCGAGCAGCGTCTGGACTCCGCTTCGGTCCAGCTCGGCAAGTCGCTCACCGAGGTGCGCGAGTTCAAGGAGAGTCGTGCGTTCACCGACCTCAGCCTCCAGGAGCAGGGCCTGGTCACTCAGAGCGAGATTCTCGAGACCAGAATCTCGGAGCTCGAGTCCCAGCGCCGCATCCTCTCCGCGATTCTCCGCCAGTTCGGTGGCAGCGGGGCGGGTCGCATCAACGATATCGAGGTCCTGGCGCAGTTGCCTTCGTCGCTCAACCCGCAGCTCACCGAGGTGGTCGGCCGCCTTCAGCTTCGGCGGGAGGAAGTGACCCGCCTGGTCACGACCGAGCGCAAGACGGAGACCCATCCCGAAGTCGTCGCCCTTCGTGCGCAGATCGCCGGGATCGAATCCGAGCTGCTCGACGCCATGCAGGCCACCCTGGGCGCCGTGGAGGACCGACTGCTTGCGGCCAACCGCGCCCGCGGAAACCTGCGCGCCGAGCAGCGCCGCTTCCCGGGCCTCGTGAACCAACTGCAAACGCTCGAGTTGCAGCAGAACCTCGATCAAGGGACGTACGAGTTCCTGCTCTCGCAGCTCTATCAGGCCCGCATCACGGAGGCGGCGGCCAGCCCCTACGTGGACGTCCTGGACCCCGCCTCCAGCATCGAGTCCATACGCCCCAACCGCTGGCTCGCGCTCCTGTTCGGGCTCCTGCTCGGGATCTCACTGGGGCTCGGAGCGGCGTTCTTCCTGGAGTACGTGGATCGAACCCTACGCACGAGCTCGGACATCCACACCACCCTTGGTCTCTCGGTCCTGGGTGTCATCCCGCAGTTGGAGGTGGTCGGTGGGGACGGATCGGCCCAGAATGGCGCGCGCCGCCCGCTCCTGATCGCTCTCGACCCCGGGGATCCGGCTGCCGAGGCCTACCGCACACTCCGGCTCAACCTCATGTACTCCGATGGAGCGCTCAACGGCGTGCGCACCGTGAACTTCACCAGCGCCGGGCCCAACGAGGGGAAGTCCACCTCCGCGCTCAACTTCGCGGTGCTGGTGGCACGTCAGAGAGAACGGGTCCTGCTGGTCGAGGCCGATCTGCGACGTCCGCGGCTCTCCATCACGCTCAACATCGACCGCGAGCCGGGCCTCCGCGAAGTGCTGCGCGGCGAGCTCGACCTGGACCAGGCCATCCGCCGGGAAGTTCTTCCCAACCTGGACGTGCTCCCGAGCGGGGGCGACGCCGAGAACCCTTCCGACCTGCTCAACTCGCGGGCGATGGAAGAGCTATTGGGAGCGCTCGAGAGCCGCTACAACTACGTGGTCATCGATTCGCCGCCGATCCTGGCCGTCACCGATGCTGCCGTCCTGGCGGCACAGGCCGACGGGTCCGTGCTGGTGGTGCGGTCGGGCCACACCGATCAACGGGCGGCCCGCCGGGCCATGGACCAGCTTCAGCGCGTGGGCGTCCGCATTCTGGGGGTGGTGTTGAACGAGGTGCCGCCGAACGTCACCGAGGAGAGCTACTACTTCAAATACATCTACAACTACTACGAGCTCGGCCATCGTCGTCCGAGCCGCGAGTCCGCCCGCCAGGCGGCCGCGCGCTAGCGACGAATCCAGAGGGCGGTGGCTCCGTCCGGGCGTGACGACGTCGCGACCCGGAGGACAGCGCCCGACGGCTCGAACGACCGGAGGGGCCGGTGCCGCCCCCCCGCAACGCTTTCATCCCGCTATCAAAAGAAGGTGTCATGAACTCCCGTATCCGTTTCCCCCGGCCCGACAACGAGCCCATCCGCTCGTACGCCCCCGGGACACCCGAACGCGCCTCGCTCAAGACGGAGTTGGATCGACAGGCCGCGGAGCAGGTCGAGATCCCCATCATCATCGCCGGCGAGGAAATCCACACTGGCGAAACGAAGACCCAGCCGATGCCGCACGATCATGGGCACGTGCTTGCCACCTACCACCGGGCGGGACGCGATCACGTTGAGCAGGCCATCGCGGCCGCCAAGAAGGCGCACGTGGAGTGGAGCCGCTGGCCCTGGGAGGACCGGTCGCGCGTATTCCTGCGCGCCGCGGAGCTTCTGGCGACCACGTGGAGAGATCGGCTGAACGCAGCCACGATGCTGGGCCAGAGCAAGACGGCGTTCCAGACCGAGATCGACGCCGCCTGCGAGCTGATCGATTTCCTCCGCTTCAACGTCCACTTCGCCGAGGGCATCTACGAGCGCCAGTCCCACTCCAGCCACGACGTCCTGAACTGGACGGAGCAGCGCCCGTTGGAGGGCTTCGTCTACGCCATCTCGCCGTTCAACTTCACGGCTATCGGTGGCAATTTGACGAGCTCCGCCCTCCTGATGGGCAACACCGTGATCTGGAAGCCGTCCCATTCGGCGGTCTTGTCGAGCTTCTACACGCAGAAGCTGTTCGAGGCCGCGGGCCTTCCTCCCGGCGTGCTGAACTTCGTGCCGGGGGACCCGGTCGAAGTGACGGAAGCCGTTCTGTCGAGTCCCGACTTCGCGGGACTCCACTTCACGGGCTCCACTGACGTCTTCCGCTCCATCTGGAAGGAAGTGGGCAACCGCATCGACCAGTTCCGATCCTACCCGCGGCTCGTCGGGGAGACCGGAGGGAAGGACTTCGTGGTCGCGCATCCTTCGGCCAATCCCGACGCGCTCAGAACGGCACTCGTGCGCGGCGCGTTCGAGTACCAGGGCCAGAAGTGCTCGGCGGCCTCGCGGGCGTACGTTCCGGAAAGCGTGTGGGCCCGGATGGGGGCGGACCTGATCGACGAGACCGAGTCGCTCACGATGGGGGACCCCCGCGACTTCCGGAATTTCATGAACGCGGTGATCCACCAGCGCGCCTTCGACAAGATCACGGATTACATCGGGGGGGCGGCTGACAGCAGCGCGGCGGAGGTCGTGGCCGGCGGGACCGGGGACGACAGCAAGGGATGGTTCATTCGCCCGACGATCATCCGAGCCCACGACCCCGGCTACCGCACCATGTGCGACGAGATCTTCGGGCCGGTCCTCTCGGTCCACGTGTACCCGGATGGGAAGTGGTCGGAGGTGCTCGAGACAGTCGACAGGACGTCGCCCTACGCGCTGACGGGCGCGGTGTTCGCCGATGACCGGGATGCGGTCCACCAGGCCTTCGACCGACTCCGGGACGCGGCCGGGAACTTCTACGTCAACGACAAGCCGACAGGGGCGGTGGTCGGGCAGCAGCCGTTCGGAGGCGCGCGGGCGAGCGGGACGAACGACAAGGCCGGCTCGTCCCTCAACCTGCTGCGGTGGGTCTCGCCGAGGAGCGTCAAGGAGACCTTCGTGCCCCCGACGGACTACCGCTATCCGTTCATGGAGGCCGAATAGGCGGTGTCGGCAGGCAGCGCAGGGTCCCCGCCGCGCCGGCTCCCCCGATGAGGCGGCGCGACTTCCTTGGACGTGCGCTGGGCGCCACGGCGGGACTCGTGGGCGCGGCCGGGGGCCTCAGCGGAGCGGCAGCGGGATCGACGGCGGGATTGGCGCCATCACGGCGTAGCCTTTCGCGAGCCACGCCACTGGACGGCGATCCGGGAGTAGCCGCTCAGTTCCCTCCGCCCCGCCTGGACGCCCACGCCCATGTCAACAGCGTGAACACGGCCGAACGCGTGAACCGCCTAACGGGCGCTGGCACCCTCGAGCCGCTGGCGGGCGCGGACCTGGTCGAGCGGATGGGCGCGGACGGGATCGAGCGGGCGCTGGTGTTGTCCACCGCCTACCTGAGTGCGATGGACGCGGTCGAGGAAGCCAGGCTCCCCGAGGCCGAAGAGCGTGCCGCCGTCGAACTGGAGAACGACTTCTGTGCGGCGGAGTGCGCCCGGTTTCCGGAGAGGCTCATCCCGTTTTGCAGCGTGAATCCCAAGCGGCCCTGGGCCCGCGAGGAAGTCGATCGTTGCGTGGACCTCCACGGCATGCGGGGCGTCAAGTTCCACTTCTGGAACTCGGTCGTGGACTTGAGAGGTCGGCAGAGCCTGGACGCGCTGGCGGTGCTGTTCGGCCACCTGGCGGACCGAGGGCTGCCCGCGGTGATCCACGTGTTCAACGGGTCCGTGTCGGACTTCGGCCCCGACGACGTGGAGCGATTCCTGGTCGAGGTCGTACGGCCCCACCCGGGGCTCCGGGTCTCGTTCGCCCACGCCGGCGGCGCCGGGGGTCTCCACCCCCGCATCGCGCAGATCTTCCGTCGGCTCACGGAGGTTGCGCCGCTGGACTCGGACCTCGGACGGAGGCTCTGGATCGACATCTCGGCGGTCATGTTCACGAGCCGTTTCAAGACGATTCCGCCGACGGCCGAGGCGTCGCGGGCGCTGATGGGAGAGCTGCTCTCCGCCTGGGGCGCCGAACGGACGCTCTGGGGAAGCGACACGATTCCGGACTACGTGTCGCAGACGGAGGGAGTTTGGCCGCTTTCCGACGCGGAGTGGGCAATCGTCGCGGCCCATGACGGGGCCCGCTTCCTCGGCGGCTGACCCCGCCGCACTTGTGCGCCGCCGCCCAGGCCGCACAATACGAAATCGCCGCCGCGACCCAGCATTCCCCACGGAGGCCCTAGATGCTCGCTCGTTCGCTGCTCACGATGGTCGCCCTGACCACACTCGTTCTCGTCGCGTCGTCCTGCGGGGGGTACGGAGGAGAGGCCGCGCCCGAGTCCGACGCGGACCTGGAGGCCCGGGCACGGGGCATCCACGAGCGGGTCATGACGCTCGACACCCATGTGGACATCAATCCGGCGAATTTCACACCGGAGAACAGTTACGCGGATCGCCTGGACACGCAGGTCAACGTGCCCAAGATGGAGGAGGGCGGCCTGGACGTGGCCTTCCTGATCGTCTACGTAGGTCAGGAAGAGGACTTCTCGCCGGCAGGATTCGCTGCCGCCCACGAGCAGGCCATGGCGAAGTTCCACGCCATCCACACGCTCGTGACCGAACTGGCTCCCGACCGCATCGGGTTGGCGCGCACCGCGGCCGAGGCCCGCGAGATCTACGCATCCGGTCGGAAAGTGGCGATGATCGGAGTGGAGAACGGCTACCCGCTCGGGAGCGACCTCGCGAACGTTCGCAAGTTTGCCGAGCTCGGTGCCCGCTACGTCTCCCTGGCGCACAACGGCCACAGCCAACTTTCAGACTCCAATACGGGCGAGCGCGAAGGCTTTCTGCACGGCGGCCTGAGCGAGCTCGGACGGCAGGTCGTCGCTGAGCTCAATCGTTGGGGGGTGATGATCGACATCTCCCACCCGTCGAAGGACGCGATGATGCAGATGGTCGAGCTGTCACGCGCCCCTCTCATCGCGTCCCACTCGGCCGTGCGGGCGCTCTGCGACCACAGCCGCAACCTGGACGACGAGCAGCTCATGGCGCTCCAGGCCAACGGCGGTGTCATGCAGACCGTGGCCTTCAACGGCTACGTGAAGTGTCAGGAGCAATCACCGGAGCGCCAGGCGGCCATTACTGCCCTCAGGGAAGAGCTGGCCGCAGCGGGGCAAACCGGACGAGGCGCGTTTCGTGAGCGCATGGCGGAGATCGACCGGCAGTTCCCGCCGCCACCACGTGCGACCGTGGCGGATTTCGTGGACCACATCGACTACGCCGTCGACCTGATCGGGCTCGACCACGTGGGCATCAGCTCCGACTTCGACGGCGGCGGCGGCGTGGACGGTTGGAACGACGCGACCGAGACGTTCAACGTCACGCTGGAGCTCGTACGGCGGGGGTACAGCGAAGCCGAGATCGAACAGCTCTGGTCCGGAAACCTGCTGCGCGTGCTGGACGAGGTGCAGGCGGTGGCCGCCGAGATTCAGGCCGGAGGCTGAGGGACGCCTCCTCCCACGGCGGCGACATATCAACCTGCGGCGCACGGATGCGCCGCGGAGACGGGATAGATCCCAGGCGCTCCGTGCGCGGAGCGCCGCCACCGGGTAGGCCACCGGATTCTCTCAGCCCCAGGAGGAGTCATGCGGCTCCCCATCGCGTTGGCGATCGTGACGCTCGGACTCGGACTTGCGGGATGCACCCCCGCCGTGGACACGGCGGAGGAGGAGGCGGCGATTCGCGCCAACACGGCGCGATGGTTGGAGCTGGACCATGCGGCTGACGTCGACGGGATCGTCGGGCTGTTCGCTGAAGACGGGACGGTCCACTGGGAGGACCGCGGCGTAGCCACGGGAAGTGAGGCAATCCGCACGTTCATGTCCGACGTCTATGCGGAGAATCCCAACCCAGAGGGCAGCTTCGCGCCCGAGCGCGTCCGCGTGGCCGCCTCCGGAGACTTGGCCGTTGAAGAAGGGACCTACGAGAACCCGTTCGATCGGGGCAGGTACATCACCGTCCACCGGAAGGTCGGCACGGAGTGGAAGGTCCAGTCGGACATATCGGTCAGCAACGCTCCCAACGGCGGCGCCCCGGATTGGGCCGCACAAATGCTTGCGCAGTGGTACGAGCGGTACAACGCGCGCAACGCTCAGGGCCTCGCGAATCTGTATTCGGCGAACGCCGTAGTCGGGGACGCGCGCGGGCGCGCTGCGATAATCGCACGGTTCCGAGCGGGATGGGCGGAGGCCGATCAGCAATGTGCGGGTGCGTACGACGACTTCGTGCTGGTCGGAACGATTGCCGCCGGCTGGGGGCGGGATGTCTGCACGACTCCTTCCGGCGACGTCGAGCGCTCGCAGTGGCTGGCCGTATTCGAGCAGCAGCCCAACGGGACTTGGCTGATGATCCGGGACCGTGGTGAGCCCTTCGGGGCATGACGCGAACGATGGTCAGGGTGGAGGCGGGGTGCGGTGAGTGCGCCGCTCCGCACCAGGGGGTGAGGCGCGCTCCCCGCAGCCACCCGGTGCCAACAGGAGGTGTGGCGTGATCACCGACGAACAGACCGCCCGCGACCTCGAGCTGTTCACGGCGCAGCACGGCGGACCCAGCGTGTTCGACATCCTCGACCTAACGTCGACGAGCCTCGGATCCCGGGCGCTGCGGGCCCGCATCCACCGTCCGATCGGGGACCCGGATCGTGTGGAGGAGGTCCACGAGGGGATACGCTTCCTTCGAGGGCTGGGGGTGTCCTTCCGTGCGGAGGCGCGAGTCGTGGAAGCGGTCGACCGATACGTGCGGTCGTCCCACCGGATCGCCCGACGCCGCAACCCGCTCGCACGATTGTTGGAGGCCGTGTGGCTCACCACTCGCTACCCCTCCTTCATGACGTTCGCTCGGTCGGGGATCGAAGCGACGGAGGGGCTTTTGGCCTGGCTGGACCCGCTGGTGCGGAAGCTCGCCGAGGGCGCTCCGCCCCCGGTCATCGCGGGGACCCAGGAGGCGTTGGCGGCGTTGCTCGACCGGGTCGGTGTCGACCGCCGCCACGCCCGCCGCTCCCGACGCCGCCTGGTCGAGCGCGACCGATGGCTTCGTGGGGAGAACCGCGAAGCGCTCCTGGAGATCCTGGGGTTGCTCGGTGAGCTCGACGCCTGGTTCGCGATGGCGCGGTCCATCGACGTCCTGGGACTCACGCTCCCCGAGGTCGTGCGTTCGGACTCGTTCGTGCTCGAGGCATGGGGGATCCGCCATCTCTTCCTGGACGAGGCGGTGCCCAACCCCGCGTCGGTGGTCGGGGGCGAGACGCTGGTGTTCCTCACCGGGCCCAACATGGCCGGCAAGACCACGTATCTGAAGTCGCTCGGCATCGCGGTCCACCTGGCGCACTGTGGCATGGGCGTCCCCGCCGCGGCCATGCGCTTCACCCCTGTGGACGCCCTCATCACCAGCCTCAGACCGGAGGACAACCTCCGAAAGGGACTGAGCTTCTTCCTCGCTGAGGTCCGCCGGGTGCGGAAGGTCGCCGCCTGGCTGGCCTCGGGCCGCCGCGCTTTCGTCATCTTCGACGAGATCTTCCGGGGCACCAACGTCCAAGACGCGTTCGAGGCGTCCCGCCGGGTGATTCTGGGGCTCGCCCGGGCCCGGACGAGCGGCTTCGTGGTGTCCTCGCACCTGATCGAGCTGGCGGACCAGCTCGCTGGTCACCACGCGGTCCGTTTCGCGTATTTCGACGGGACCATCGAGGACGGACGTGCCGCCTACTCGTTCACCCTCCGCGAGGGTGTTTGCCGCAAGCGATTCGGGCTACAGCTCCTGGAGCAGGAGCAAGTGCCCGCCCTGCTCGACTCGATCCCCGGGGAACCGTAGCGAACGCGTTCGGTGGGGTCTTGGCCCGCTCAGTCGCGGACCAGCGTCGTTGCGAGCGGCGTCGGCGTCATGAGCTTGTAGATCGGAACGAGCGGGGGACGCGGCGATCGATTCGCCTGGTTGCCAGAGGGGCCGCGCGGCGGCTCCTCCGCCGCGCGGGGTAGCCAGGCGTCCATCGTGTTCCAGTAGATCACGTTGTCCTCGGTCTCGGCCTCGAGCATGTGGGCCGCCAGCCGGCCCAGGTTCTGGGCGGTGGGCACCACGAACGTCCCGACCGGGAATTGCTCGGTGACCGTGATCACTTCGCCGACCTCCACCTTGGTGGCGGCGGCGTGATTGTAGGCCCGCTCGTGGGTGACCCCTGCCACCGTGTAGGCCCGCACCTCGAGCGAGGCTGGCTGGCTGAGCCGCTCGACCACGACGCCATGCCGGCGTAGCATCGCCACCGCGTCCACGGCGTCGCGCGGAAGCACGTACGCCCACGGCCGGGCGCGGGTGCGAACCGCGACGGGCTTCTTCATCAGGCGTGCGTTCTCCACTCGCAGGATCTCCTCCGGCTGGTCGGGGTCCGACCCCCGCCCCCCACCCGAGACGATCTCGTAGCTCACCGGATAGTCCTCCGCCTCGTACCGCATCTCGACGGTCACCTGGCCGCTGGGCGCCGCGCCCATTGCGATCGTCTCGCGGGTGGCCTCCGTCACGACGCCCACCAGCCGATCGGCGTTGGTCGCCGCAAACTCGATCACGGCCAGGTAGCCCAGGTACCCAGCCCGCGCCCCGACCTCCAGTGACTGCCGCGGCGCCTCGAAGAGAATGCCGACCGAATTCAAGAATCCACCGTAGTTCCGTCCGATACGCGCCTGCCAGCCGCCGACGCGCCACTCCTCCTCGTCACCCCCGGTGTAGTACCAGCTCTTGTAGCCCTCCGAGGCCAGCTTGGCGTCGATCGCGGGGAAGATCTCACGGTCGCACAGGAGCGTGATCGCGGGCGCCGGGTCCACATGGCTCGGGCACTGATAGTTCAGGTTGTAGGGCCGAGAGCCTCCGTTGTGACCGTCCACGAACAGGTGGGGGCGCCACTTGGAGATCACGCTCCCGACGTAGTTGGCGATCGAGGGCTGCTCGAGCTTGATGTAATCGCGATTGAGGTCGATGCCCCAGGAGTTGCCCCGTTGGCCGCCCAGCGATGCCTCGAACCCGTCCGGGTTGATCTGGGGGGCCACGACCACGGTGACCCTGTCCAGCAGCGCATGGGCGGCGGTGCCCGGCGTGGCGAGGTCCCGCATGAGAATGAGCAGGCCCTCCCGAAACGTGCGCTCACCGCCGTGGACGTTGGCGGCGAGCACCAGGATCGGACGACCGAGTGTCCACGCCTCCCAGGGCTCGGTGACCAGCGGCCGGGAGAAAACCGCGTACGGGAGATCCCTTCCTTCCCGGGTCCGCCCGTACGTGCCGAGCCTCATCCCGGTGGAGACACCCCGAAGGGCATGGAGGTACTCCCACATCTCCAGGTGGCGAGTGTGCGCCGTGAACCCGTTCGCCTCGGCCGCGGTGCGCGGATGGCCCTCGGGGACCGCGGACCAGCGGGCCTGCGCCTGGCCCGGGAGCGGAGCTCCCGCGAGCAGGAGGGCGAAGAAGAGGGCGAGGATCGGCGCCTGCGATGCGCGACCCGGCAGGGACTTGGGCATGGACCATCTCCGACGTTGGTTTTCGAGCGCACGGATGGTACCCGCCCCCCGTCGTGGAGAGCAAGGAAGGCCACCGGTGGGTTCTGGCGAGGCACCGCTTGCCGATCGTCGTACCTCCGCCGCAGCTTGTGGCGTCGGCGACGGCCGCACGCATCGCGCCGCCCTCCTTTTTAGACCGGGATCGTCTACCCGCCTGCGGCCGCCGAACACTGCTCGAGCGAATCGCTCGTCACCGGGAGATGAATATGAAGACGACCCTGGCGCTGGGTGCGGCGCTCCTCGCGGCGACGGCCGCCTCCTCGCTCTACGCGCAGGAGCGTGACCCGCGCTCGATGGGCGGCGGCGACTGCGCGGACAACGTCTACAATTGCGTGGACACGCCGAACCCTTTGCCTGCCGCGAGCACGGTATGGCTCGAGGAGATGACGTGGATGGACGTGCGCGACGCGCTCGCGGCCGGTAAGACCACGGCCATCATCCCAACGGGCGGCGTCGAGCCCAACGGGCCGTGGCTCGCCACGGGCAAGCACAACTACGTGCTCCGTGCCAACTGCGAAGCGATCGCGCGGAAGCTCGGGAACGCCATCTGCGCGCCAATCGTCAAGTTGGTCCCTGAGGGGGACATCGAGCCCGCTAGCGGCCACATGACCAGCCCCGGCACCCTCAGCTTGCGGCAGGAGACGTTCGAGGCCCTGCTCACGGACGTGGCCCACAGCCTCAAGATGCACGGCTTCGAGTCCATCATCTTCATCGGGGACAGCGGCGGGAACCAGGGCGGTCAGCGAGCGGTCGCGGAGCGGCTGAACGCCAAGTGGCCGGGGACCGTCGTGGCGCATGTGCAGGAGTACTACGACTACGCGAGCGTCACCGACTACATGGAGGGCGAAGGACTCGTCGCGACCGAGAACGACGGGCTGCACGACGATCCCGTAATCGCCCTCAACATGTTCATCGACGACCCCCACTCGATCCGTTACGACGAGCGGGTGGCCGCGGGCCTGGCGACCATCAACGGATTCTCGCTCGCGGACCGGGTGCGGTCGCTCGAGCTGGCGAGGCAGATCGTGGCCTACAGAGCCGACCACACGGTCGACGCCATACACCGGGCGCTCGAGAGCGGCGGTACGCTGCCGGCGCCCGTGAGGGAGCGCCCCGGCGGTGGGCGTCCCGGCGGGGGAGCGCCTCGCGAGCGGCCGGCTCCGGACCCGAGGACCATGGGCGGTGGCGACTGCCGGGCGAACGCCTACAACTGCTCGGACACGCCCAACCCCCTGCCCGAGGCCAAGACGGTCTGGATCGAGCAGATGACCTGGATGGACGTCCGTGATGCACTGGCCGCCGGCAAGACGACCGCGATCATCTCGACCGGAGGGGTCGAGCCCAACGGACCCTGGCTGGTCACCGGCAAGCACAACTACGTGCTGAGGGCCAACTGCCCCCGGATCGCCGCCGAGTTGGGGAACGCGCTCTGCGCGCCTGTCATCGAGCTCGTCCCAGAGGGCCAGATCGAGCCCCAGTCCGGTCACATGACCAGTCCGGGCACGCTCAGCCTTCGGCAAGAGACGTTCGAGGCCGTGCTGACCGACGTGGCCCACAGCCTCAAGATGCACGGCTTCGAGAACATCATCCTGATCGGTGACAGCGGGGGTAACCAACGCGGCATGGCCAACGTGGCCGAGGCCCTGAGCGCCAAGTGGGGCGGTGAGGCCGCGGTGATCCACATCCCCGAGTATTACCGGGCTCCAGCGGGCACGCCCAACGTGCTCCGGGACCTGGGCGTCACACGCGACGGCATGCCGAGCGACGGGCTGCACGACAGCCCCGGCATCACGCTCAACATGATGCTCGACGACCCGTCGTCGGTGCGCTGGGCCGAACGGGTGAAGGCGCGTCAGGCGGTCATCAACGGGGTCTCGATCGCCGATCTGGGGCGCTCGCTCGAGCTGGCCGCGCAGATCGCGGACGCGCGGGCCAAGCGGACCGCGGTCCTGATTCGTCAGCGGATCTCGGACAGGCAGTAAGCGCCTGGGCGGCGAGCCCGCCCGCACCAGAATGCAGGAAGGGGCGGCGCCCGGGTGACCGGGGCCGCCCCTGTCCGTCCACAGCCGTCCGCAGCCGTCCGCGGCCCAGCAGCGCTCGAGCCGCGCTCGGCCCCACCGCTCTCAGGCACCTCCGGGCGGACGCTCGTCACGCCCGCCGCCGGATCACCGGTGGTGATCCGACTCCTGGTAATGCCGTCGGAGGAGGTCTCCGCCGAAGTCGTTCTCGAGGTCGCGCCACACGGAATGCACGTGGTTGGCGTTCCCCTGCGTGTTGTCGTACTCGATCAGGAAAAGCGGAGTGTGCACCCGGTAGTAGTGGCCTTCACCGGGCACGTCGGAGCCGGCCCACGCGAAGTAGATCTGCTCCCCCTGCAAGCCGGCGAGCCGCTCCATCCAGTTCTTGCCGGCTTGATCCTCCATGTTGCCCACGTAGGCCCACACGACCTCCGAAAGAGCGCGACGCTGCTCGGCGGTCATGCGGGACGCCTGGAGACCTTCGTACGCGAGCGTCACCTGCCGCTCGTTCCCCGTGATGATGTCGCGCGGCGCCTCGGCCGTGAGCACCGCGGTGCGGCGCTGATCGGGCGTGAGCATGGCGAGCACGGTGCGCGCGGTCGCTTCCTCTTCCCCGAGCACACGCCAACCGGCCTTCTGCCCCGAAGGGACCGTGGCAGGATTGGCGCCGAAGAATGCCGGCCCGGTCACCGTCAACTCCCCCGTTGCGGAGGTGAAGCTGAGCGACAGGTGGTGCCCCTCGAAGCGCCAGGCCCAGGGCTCGGGGCCGGACGGGTCTCCGTAGATGGTCACGAAATACTGCTCCGGATCCCGCCGTTCGGGTCTGCCCTCGATGATGCCGAGCACGCGCTCCAACTCGACGACGGCGTTCACCTTCAAATAGCCCTGGTCGCTCATCGTGGCCCGGAGCAGCGCATGTGCAGCCGCCCGTTGCTCGAGGGTCATCGCTTTGAGGGGAAGGCCATTCCGCTCGCGTGGGACGAAGTGCCAGTTGAAGCGCTCTTCGTGGTCCAGCGGGTAGGTGGCCAGCTCCTTCTCTGCGGCGCCCAGCGTCCGGAGGAACGCAGACGCCGCTTGGGCGACGAGCTCGCTCGCAGCCACCGTCGTTGGCGCGGCTGCGGCGGCGTCCGTGGGTGCGGCCCTCGAGGCGACCAATCCCCCGGCAGCGAGCAAGAGGGCGACGAGTCCAACAGCGGCGAGACGCATGGAAGCCTCCTGGTCATGGGGGCGCGGGCGGCCTGACTGTGCGAGACAGATTGGTGCCTGCCGGGCGCCCGCGCGAGTCTTGGCTACTGCGATGGAGGCCGACGGTCGGCACCGGTGGGGGTCAGGAGGTGGCTTCGGCCGGGTTGCCCCCCGAGACGGGGCCGACCCAGCTTCCTTGGTTTCCCGCCTGTCGCCCGAATCCGCCCCCCGAGCGAGTCGCCCCAGCCGATGACGCACGCGAGCCTGAGCCCCGCCCGCCGGGCCTTCGCCATGGTGGCCCTGATTGCGGCAGGCGAGGCGGTGTTCGCGCTTCCGTTCGTGGTGGCCCGGGTCTTCCGCCCCACGCTCCTCGACGTATTCGGCATCACCAACTTCGAGCTCGGCGCGGCCATGTCCCTCTACGGCGTCGTGGCCATGGTCGCCTACTTCGCCGGCGGCCCTCTGGCCGACCGCTTCTCCGCCCGCAAGCTGATGACGGTTGCGCTGTTGGCCACGTCGGCCGGCGGTGCCGTGTACGCCCGGATCCCGTCCCTGCCGGTGCTGCGGGTGCTGTTCGCCTTCTGGGGCATGACCACCATCCTGCTCTTCTGGGCGGCGCTCATCAGGGCCACCCGGGAGTGGGGCGGTCGCACCGCCCAGGGTCGCGCGTACGGGCTGCTCGACGGGGGGCGGGGCCTGGCCGCCGCGCTCGCCGCCTCCGTAACGGTCGCCATCTTCGCGGCACTGCTCCCGTCGGACGTGGCATCGGCCTCGTTGGCCCAGCGCACCGCCGCGCTCGGGCAGGTGATCTGGATCGTCACGGGGCTCACGGTGTTCTCGGCCCTCCTCGTATGGGTCGTCGTCCCGGACGCCGATCCGTCCCGGGAGGGGTCGGTCGCACCGCGCGCCACCATGAGGGGGCTCCGGTCCGTGCTCGGCATGCGAGCTGTGTGGCTGCAGGCCGTAATCGTGGTCTGCGCCTATGTGGGCTACAAGGCCACGGACGACTTCTCGCTCTACGCGAGCGACGCGTTCGGCTACGATGACGTGGAGGCGGCCCGACTTGGCACCGTCTCGTTTTGGGTACGGCCATTCGCGGCCGTGGCAGCCGGCTTCCTGGGCGACGCGATCCGGTCCTCCCGCGCCATCCTGCTCAGCTTCGGCGTCCTGGTGGTGGGGTGCCTGGCCATCGCATTCGGGGTGCTGCAGCCCGGCATGAACGCGGTCCTGCTACTGACGGTCGTGGGCACGAGCGCGGGCATCTACGCGCTCCGGGGCGTTTACTTCGCCCTGTTCGAGGAGGCGGACGTCCCGCTCGGGGTTACAGGCAGCGCAGTCGGCGTCGTTTCCGTGATCGGCTACACGCCCGACGTGTTCATGGGCCCCGTGATGGGGTACCTGATCGACCGCTCGCCGGGCGCGCTCGGGCACCAGCACGTGTTCGCGTTCGTCGCGCTTTTCGGCGTACTCGGTATCGTCGCGACCTGGCTGTTCCAGCGGTCGGCCAGGGTCAGCCGGCCGGCCTGAGCTCCAGTCGCTCCACGGTCCTCGCCTCCACGAGCGATCGGTCGAGCGGCAACAGCCAGAGATCGCCGCGCAACCAACGCTCGAGCTGATCCCAACTGTTCCGGTGCGCGGGCAAGCCGGACTGTCCGCCCGGGAGGATGAAGCCGCCGCCCCCGTCCAGGTCGGCCAGATCGACCACGTGTCGTTGGCTGGCGCCGTGCGTCACCTCGTACGGCGGGAGGTCCTCCGCGAACCCCGCCACATCCACCGTGAACGAGCTGCCAGGGCGGGGGATCCCGGCGCGGCCGAATCCGAACAATCGTCCGAACACCGGAAGTGCGGCCATGGGGTGCGCCACCGTCAACTGGTGGATCTCGCCCCAGGCGCGGCCGCCCACGAGCCGGGTTGCTTCGAGCGCGGCCTCTCGGGCCAGCGAATCGATGGCCGGGTCGCCGCCCTCGATCGCGCGGGTGAGCGCCATCAAGGGGTAGTGGGCCTCCTGGTCGCCCAGCGTGTGGATTCGCATCGCGGTCCGCAGCCGGCGCAACCAGGTCTCCAGGAGGGCGGCTTCCCGGCTCTCCAGGACAGCCGCACCGTCCCAGGACTCGAGGGCGTCGGCTTCGGCCGCGAGCCCCGCGGCGCGGAACGCCGAGACCGCCAGCGCCCCGTACCTCCGCTCCCATTCGCTCACCACGTCGAGCTGAATCGCGCGCATGGAGGCCACGTCGTGATCGGACCTGGCCTCGAGCAGTCGGGTGATTCGCTCCGCGCGGAAGGGCGGCGCCCAGTCTTCCTCCGAGATCAGGAGCGATACGGGATCCCGGGTCTGGCGGTTGTTGGCGGTGGCCACGAAGCCCGCAGTCGGGTTGAGCACGCTCGGGTGATCCGCGAACGGCAGCACCCCGGTCCAGTCCGAGCGACCCGTCCACCCGCGCTGAGGAAGCGTGCGGGCGCCGCCGTCCGCGCGCAGCGGCACCGTGCCGCCCATCCAGTACCCGAAGTCACCGGCGGTGTCCGCGAACACGACGTTTTGGTGCGGATTGCTGAGGAGATCGATGCCGCCGATCACGTCCGTCACCGACGTCGCGCCGTTGAGCGTTCTCAAGGCGCGGAACGTGGTCGACGGGTCGAGCGCGGCCCAGCGCAGGGACACTGCATCCCCGGAATCTCCGGGATCGAGGTCGGCAAGGACGGGACCGTGCCGGGTCTCCCGCACCGTGACCGTGACCGGGTCCCCCCGCTTGACCAAGATGCGCTCCTCGAAGGACTCGAAGGGGGCGCTCCCGTCCGGGGTCTCGTAGCGGCCCGGATCTCCGCCCGCGTACCGCTCGACGAAGAGGTCGATATCGTCCAGGTTGGCGTTCGTGAACCCCCAGGCGACAGCTCGATTGTGACCGGCCACCACGCCGGGCACGCCCGGGAGGCTCATGCCGACCACGTCGAGGCCGGGAGCATGCAGGCCCACCAGGTACCAGACGTTCGGGTGGCCGAGGGCAAGGTGCATGTCGTTGGCCAGGAGGGGCTTCCCCGAGCGGGTGCGCGCGCCTCCCACGACCCACGAGTTGGACGCACGAGTGATGCTGGTCGCCTCCAGGAGCGCGGCGCCCAGGCCGGACGGCAGCGGGAGGTCGTCTCCGGCGTCGGCCACGGCCGAGGCTGCGCCCGGGGCCGGCCGGGCGGCGACGCCGGGGTCCCCCACGTCCCCTTCCCCGCTTCCGCGGCGCTCCGCGTGCGCCTCCCGCGGCGAGTCCCCGACGATGGTCACCCCCCACGCGGGGTACCAGGGGGCCACCTTCTCGTAGAGCTCTGGGCCGTGCCGCTGATACGCGCGGGTCAGGGCCACAGTCTCGCCGTACGCCGCCAGGTCCCACGCCATCACCTTCTCGATCGACACGGAGTGTGCCGCCTCCCAGGCCTCCGGACGCACCCGCAGCAGGAAGAACTCGGGGGGGAACGGACCTTTCCAGTTGGTGAGCGCGGCGTTGACTCCCGTGGTGTAGGCCTCGACCAGGGCCTGCACGTCGGCGGGATAGTCCCGGAGGTCCCGGCGGGCGGCACGCTCCATTCCGAGTGCCCGCAGGAAGCGGTCGGTGTCGATCGTGACCTCACCGAAGAGCTCGGACAACCGACCGCCCGCGACGCGGCGGAGCTGGTCCATCTGCCAGAGCCGGTCGGATGCGTGGACCAGGCCCTGGGCCAGGTACAGGTCGCGCTCCGTCGAGGCATAGATGTGGGGCACTCCCAGCGAGTCCCGGAGGATTTCGACCGTGCCGTCGAGGGCGGCCAGCGTCACGGTGCCCTCACGGAACGGGGCGCTGGTCCGCAGGCGGTGGAGCTGGAACCAGGCCAGGAGCGCCAGGACGGCGGCCAGGGCCAGGACCACTCGTAGCACCCGGGTCATGCCGATCGAGCGTGCCCCAGTGCCTGGTCGAAGTCGCTGATCAGGTCGTCCGAATCCTCGATGCCGAGCGAGATGCGGACGAAGCCGTCGGGGATCCCGATGGACTCCCGCTCGGCGGTCGATTGGTCGACGTGCGACGTGTGTCTCGGCTGCGACACCAAGGTCTCCACGCCACCGAGGCTCGGGGCGCGCAGCGCCAACCGCAGAGCTGCCGTGAAGGCGTCCGCCGCCCGCCCCCCGCCCTCGAGGACCAGGCTCACCATGCCGCCGAATCCGGAAAGGATCTCGGACGCGAGCTGGTGGTCCGGATGGGAGGGCAGTCCCGGATAGAGGACGTTGCGTACGCCTTCCTGGCTCTCGAGCCAGCGGGCCACGGTGAGCCCGTTCTCGTTGTGCCGCGCCATGCGGACGCCGAGGGTTTTGATCCCACGGCTGAGCAACCAGCACGCGTGGGGATCGAGGGCGGGCCCGTACATCTTCAGCATCTCGCGCACCTCGCCCATCACCGTCCGCTCGCCCGCCACGACTCCCGCGATCAGATCGGAGTGACCGCCCAGGTACTTCGTGGCAGAATGGATCACCACGTCAATGCCCAGATCCCGTGCCCGCACGTTCACCGGGGTCGCAAACGTGGTGTCGGCCACCAGGAGGATGCCCTCCTGGCGCGCCAGCTCGGCCAGTGGCCGCGGGTCGAACACGCGCAGCGTCGGGTTGGTCGGAAGCTCCAGGAAGAGCACGCGCGTGTTGGGGCGGATCGCGCTCCGCCACTCGCGAGACACCTCGGGATTCACGAAATCGGCCGTCACTCCCCTCTTGGTCAGCTCGGTGCCGATGAGCTTCTTGGTGGCGCCGTAGAGATGTTCCGAGGCCACGATGTGGTCACCCGTTCGCGTCAGGGCGAGCAGCGTCATCGCGGTGGCCGCCATGCCGCTCGCCAGCGGGACGGCGTCCTCCATCCACTCGAGCGCCGCCACCTTGCTGGCGACCTCCTCCTGGTTGGGGTTGTTGCCGTACCGGGTGTAAAGGAGGTCGCCGCCTGCGCCGTCCCCACCGTAGAACGTGGAGGACTGGTAGACCGGCACGACGACCGGCGCGTCGGACCGGGGATCGGGGGATCCCGAGTGCACGCCGACCGTCGAGGGTCCCTTGCCGGGCCTGGGCGTCATGATCGTTCGCTCGTGTGGGGAGACGCGACGGGGGTCAACGGAGCGCCCGCGCCACGGTGGAGAGAGTCTGCACTCCATCCACGGCCTGGAGATGGAGGACCAACCGTTGACGAATCAGCTCGTCCACGGCCCGGCGATCGGCCGGCACGTGGAACATGCTGTCGAGCTCGTTCAGGGGCACGGTGCCCGCTGCTTCGATCGAGCGCCAGACGTCGTGCAACGGCGTGCTCGTCGCGCCGATCAAGTCGTACTCCCCGTTCTGCTCTGCAACCGCGGTGAGGCTGTGCCGCACCAACACTGTCTGGATGGGCTCGCGGTGGAGCTCTCCGACTCCCACGAAGACGAAGAACGCCTCGCGGGGTCGCGAGTCCGGGAGGTACGCCGCCAGCAAACGGGCCACGACCTCGTCCGCGCAGGAGAAGTCGAGCACCCCGACCTCGGAGAGATCGACGAGAGAGAGCGCTGGCCCGTTGGCGTCGCCCAGCCGGCGTGCCAGTTGCGACTCGATCGCGAGCCGCACAGCCCGCCCGGTCGGACGGGTCACGAGGTGGGAGTAGAGCGTGGCGACGGTGCGCTGCACGAGCGCGCTGACGTCGATGGGGACGGGGTCGATATGCTCAGCCATTGGCGGCTGTCTCCGGGGCCTGCGCGCGCGCGGGCAGAATGATGTTGATCTGGGCGCCCGGAAACCTGGGAAGGTCCGTTTCCATCGGCGGATCGGACTCCCACGACGGAACGTCGCGGATCCGGGCCGTTCCGGAGCGAATCGAGAGGAGGCCGTCCCACCGTCGCACCTGCCGCCGGATCTGTTGGATCCCGTGCCCACGACCCGAGTCCGGAAACCGCGTGAGCCCGTGCATGAAGGCGGCCTCCAGAGCGGTGGCGTCACCCCAGCGGTCGCTGAACCGGGTCGCGTGCTCGTCCGCCAGCGAACCCTTGAATCCTCGACCCATGTCGGCCACGGCGATCACGAGCACCTGCCGCTGAAGCCTCTTCTCCCACGTATAAACCTGCGCTGCCACCCAACCGGGCGCTTCCGCGTGCTCGAGGATGTTCTGACACACCTCGGACAGGATGACGCTGAACTTGACCACCGCCGTCGGCGGGTACTCGAGCGTGCGTGAAAGGATCGACTCGGCCCGCTCCTGCACCCGGTCCACCACGTCGTGCACGTGACGATTTTCGGCGATCGGCGAGATCTCGAGCAGGACATCCGACGCCCTCCCACCTCGGCGCGCCGGGATCTCCCCGAACTCGAAGAACCGCTGCGCCTGCTCGAAGAACCCCATTCGAGCCAGGTAGCCGAGCACGTCCCCGCTCTCGGGGAGGCTCATCGGGCCCGGCTCCCCGTGCCTATCGCGTAGCAGGCTCCCGACCGACAGCAGCGCAACCATCCCGTTCGGATCCACGAAGCGGAGATGGCGAAGATCCACCAGGGACTTGGAGCCCGCCTCGCTTGCCTCGACCACGGCGCCATAGAGCTCGTCCACAGTGCGGTAGTCGAGCGACGCCGGAACGGAGATGACGTTCACCGGCCGCTTCCTCCCGTGGAGAGCTGGCCCTTGAGGTGGCGGTGCAGCGAGTCCGCGCCCCTGAGGTGCGCGTTCCGGCCGGCGAGGGCATTGGCGCTCTCCATAGCGGTCTCGAGGTCGTCCCCGGCGAGGAGGCGCGCGAAGCAGGTGGCGCCCCAGACGTCCCCACAGCCCGTCGGATCCGTCCCGATCGAACCGACGGGTCGCGACACGCGACCGCTTGGAACCGGTCTGGCGGTCTCGACCTGGCGGGTCTCACGCCAACTCATGGGATCGGCCCGGAAGTCGGGGGCCACGACGTACGCCGCACCGAGCGGACCCAGCGTCACCGAGATCAGCTTCAGCCGATCGCCGACGGAGGCAGCCGCCAGTGCCCAGGGATCGCCCGCGGCCCGCCCCAGCAGCTCGAACTCCGCCTCGTTCATCTGCACGGCATCGAAGCTCTGCAGCCACCCGCTGGCATCGACCAGCTCCTGTCCGAAGCGCTCACCCCGTTGGGTGACACCGAGAAAGAGCGAATGTAGGTCGGCGTAGATCGGCCCGTCGAACACGGTACGCAGCCAGCCGGCGGTGGCCACGTCCATCTCGGAGCCCGAGATGAAGTTGACGTAGAGCGCGTCGACCCGCGCGAGGATCGGCTCGAGCTCGGCCCTGGTCCAGGCCGGCACGCCACCGGTGAGCCGTTCGGTGCGACGAGCCGAGTCCAGGTAGCGAAGCTCGACCCGGTTGTTGGCCTCCGGTACGACCTTCACCCCACCGGTGCGGACGCGGGGGAGGTCACCCAGGAACGCGTGCGCTCGACTGGACAGGTCGCTGCCCACCTTGAGGATCGGTAAGATCTGCCAACGCTCGTCGAGCGTCGCCTCGAGCGCGCCCAAGGCGTAGGCGATTCCGCCCCACTCCTCCACCGGCGCGCGCGCGGGATCGCGGTCGTGAATCGTGTCCCACGGCAGCGTTCCAACGACACCCAGCACCCGGTGGGCCTCGTCGGCCCCGCCCTTCTCGATCCCGCCCCGGCTCATGGGACGGACGAGGCGTCGTCGAGCGGCCGGCGCGCGCGCGCCGGCCCGTCCGCTAACGAGCTTCGAAACACTCCGGCCGCGCCGACCACTCCAGCGGTGGCGTCCAACTCGGCCGGAAGTATGCGGCAGACGTCGACGGCCGACCGGAAGGCTCGCTTACGTACGGCAGCCCTCAGCGGCCGGAGCAGGTGCTCGCCGGCTTTGGTCACCCCACCGGCCACCACCACGACCTCGGGGTTGACCAGGTTTATCAGGTTTGCGATGCCGGCGCCCAGGATCTTGGCCGTCTCGCTCAGGACCTCGTCGGCGTAGGCGTCGCCCCGCACGGCGGCCTCGTACACGGTAGCGGCCGTGATACGGTCGAGCTCGCCCCCTACCAGGTCCGGGAGGATGCTGTCGGGATTGAGGTCGATCCCCTCCACCGCCCTGGCCGCGATGTTGGGTCCGGAGACGTAGGCCTCCAGACAGCCGTAGTTGCCGCACCGGCAACGGCGTCCCTCGAAGTTGATGGTCATGTGGCCGATCTCGCCGGCCACGTCGGAGGCGCCGTGGAAGATGCGGCCGTCGATGACGAGGCCCCCACCCACACCCGTACCGATCGTCACCCCCGCCAGCGTGCTCACCCCGCGGCCCGCACCCTGCCACCACTCGCCGTAGGTAGCGCAGTTGGCGTCGTTGTCGAGCGTGGCGGGGAGGCCGACCTCGGTGGAGAGGAGGTCCCGGAGCGGGAAGTTCTGCCACCCCAGGTTGGGCGTCTCGATCACAGTCCCCGTGTCCCGGTCGAGCGGGCCGGGGGATCCGATTCCCAGGCCGAGGAACGCCTCGCGACCCACGCCGTGGGCCTCCGAAACCTCGTCGATCACCTTCTCGACCATTCGGGCCACGCGCCCGACCACGAATCGTCCTCCACGGTGAGGCTCGGTGGGCCGGGTGCGGACGGCCTGCGCCGCTCCCCCGTCCACCGGGACGGCACCCACCACGAGGTTCGTCCCGCCGATGTCGACGCCGACGATGAAGCGCTCGCTCGGGCTACCGCTCGGGGTCCCGCTCGGGATCCCGCTCATCGCTCATCCCCGAGCGACAGGACGGCCAGGAACGCCTCCTGCGGGATCTCGACCGATCCCACCTGCTTCATGCGCTTCTTCCCTGCCTTCTGCTTCTCCAGGAGCTTGCGCTTCCGGGTGATGTCCCCGCCGTAGCACTTGGCGGTCACGTTCTTCCGCATCGCCTTCACGTTGGTCCGGGCCACGACGCGTCCCCCGATGGCCGCCTGGAGGGCGACCTGGAACTGCTGCCGAGGGATCAGCTCCTTGAGCTTGACCACCAGGTCGCGGCCGTACACCTCGGCGTTCGATCGATGCAGGATCACGGAGAACGCATCCACGGGATCTCCGTTCACCAGCACGTCGAGCTTCACCAAGTCGTCCGTGCGGTATTCGATGAACTCGTAATCGAGCGACGCGTAGCCCTTGGTCCCGCTCTTCAGCCGATCGTAGAAGTCGAGCACGATCTCGGCGAGCGGGAGCTCGAACTCCATCTCGACGCGTCCCTCGTCCAGATACTGCATGCCGAGGAACGTCCCCCGCCGGTCGTGGCAGAGCTTCTGGATGTTCCCGATGTACTGTGACGGGCACAGGATGCGCGCTCGCACCATGGGCTCCGAGATGCTCGTGATCCGGCCGCGGTCGGGAAGCAGGGTCGGACTCTCGACACGAAGCTCGCTTCCGTCCGTGAGCTCGACGTGGTATTCGACGTTGGGCACGGTGGTGATGAGGTCGACCCCGAACTCGCGGTCCAGGCGCTCCTGCACGATCTCCATGTGGAGAAGCCCCAGGAAGCCGCAGCGGAACCCGAATCCGAGCGCGCTCGAGGTCTCGGGCTCGTACTGGAGGCTGGCGTCGTTGAGCTTGAGCCGGGCGAGCGCGTCACGCAGGTCCTCGTATTGGTCCGCGTCCGTCGGGTAGAGCCCGGCAAAGACCATCGGCCGAACCTCCTGATATCCGGCCAGCAGCTTCGTGGCCTTGCGGGCTCGGTCCAGGATGGTGTCCCCGACCCGGGTGTGGGAGACCGACTTGATGGCGGCCACGACGTAGCCGACGTCGCCCGTCCCGAGGGCGGGCAGCGGGAAGCGACCGAGTCGAGTGTACCCGACCTCCGTCACCTCGTAGGGCGCGTCCACGGCTCCGAACGTGATCTTCATGCCCGGCGCGATCGAGCCGTCGACCACGCGCACGCTCGGGACCGCGCCCAAGTACTGGTCGTACACCGAGTCGAAGATCAGCGCCCGTAGCGGCGCATCGGGATCGCCCTCCGGAGGAGGAACCCGCGACACCACCGTCTCCAGCACGTCCCGCGCGCCGATGCCTTCTTTGGCGCTCACGAGGAGGATGCTCTCGGGCTCGACGCCGAGGAGGTCGACCAGTTCCTGGCGCCGCCGCTCGGGCTCGGCGCCCGGAAGGTCGATCTTGTTCAGGACCGGAATGACCTCGAGGCCCGCGTCCATGGCGAGGAACAGGTTGGACAGCGTCTGCGCCTGCACCCCCTGGCTCGCGTCAACGACCAGAATCGCTCCCTCGCAGGCCGCCAGCGAGCGGGACACCTCGTAGGTGAAGTCCACGTGCCCGGGCGTGTCGATCAGGTTGAGCACGTAATCGGTGCCGCTATCGGCCCGGTACCGCATTCGCACGGCGTGAAGCTTGATCGTGATCCCCCGCTCGCGCTCGAGGTCGATCGAATCGAGGACCTGCTCCCTCATCTCGCGCTGGCCCAGGGTACCGGTCTCCTCCAGGAGGCGATCGGCGAGCGTCGACTTCCCGTGGTCGATGTGCGCGATGATGCAGAAGTTGCGGATGTTCTGGATGTGCACGAAGTCTCTGGCGGGCCCGGCGCACCGGCGTGGGCTCCTCCCTGGGGATGCTGCCGGGAGCGCCCGTGTATGGAGTGAAGAGGGCCATTCCCAGGCCCCCGTCGACGCACCTAAAGGTACCACGCGGAGCCCGCCAAGTGGACTGCACGTTCTCGAACCGATTCCGTGTGGGGATACCGGCGCCGTCCGGATGGGGCCGGGTCGCGCTGCTGGCCATGGCCGCCGTCGTCCTGGTCATGGACGGGCATCCGACGGCGTTGCGCGCGCAGGGCGTCGGAGCCGAGATCCGGCCCGGGGGCGCGACCGGTTCCTACAGCGCTCGCGCAGGGGGGGCGTACGCCGTCGCTCGCAATCCGGCCGCCCTCGCGCCCGGCGCGGCGGGCACGGACGGTGGGACGATAGCGCCCGATTGGATCCTACCGTCCATCGGCGTCCGGGGCGGGCTAGAGCCGGTGACCCTGGGAGACCTGGCGGAATACTCGGGTCGGGCAGTGCCCGCCGCGGCCAGAGAGGCATGGCTCGATCGGATCGAGCGCGACGGGGGTCAGTCGGGCGTGGCGGAGACGCTGTTCACCGTGCTCGCCCTTCGTCGTGGCCGCTGGGGTGCGTCCTGGACCACGTCCGCGCGGGCGGACGTCGCGCTCAATCCGAACGCGGCGGAGGCGCTCCTGTTCGGGAACGCAGGCCGCGCCGGCGTGCCCGCCGAGCTCGCGTTCGAGGGGTCGGCCGTCGATGCCTGGGCGGCCAGCACGCTCAGCGTCGGGGCGGGCGCGAGGCTGGAGGAGCTCGGCGCCGGATCGTGGGCGGAAGGGCTCTCGGCTGGTGCGACGCTATCGTGGACGCTCGGACACGCGTTCCTGACGGGTAGGGACGCGGGCAGCACGCTCGACGACGAGCCGGTCTCGCTCGACGGGGTCTTCCCGGTGGTGAGAAGCGAGCTCGAGATGGCGGCGGGCCGCGGCCTTTCTCTCGACGTTGCGCTCCGCGCCCTCCGGGGTTCCTGGACCGTGGTGCTGCACGCGGAGGGAGTGCTCAGCTCCTTCGACTGGTCGGACGAAGCCCTCGTGTACCGCCCGGGGGTAGCCCTGCTCGGCCCGGACACCTCCGAGACCTACAGCCCCGCGCTGCCCTTGTCGTCCGCTCCTGGCTCCATTCAGGAGCGGGTGGCCGCCTTCGAGCTCGGTCGGGCTTTGACCCTGGGCATGGCCCGCGCCCTGAATCGCGGCTGGCTCATGGCGGACGGAACATGCGTCTTCGATGTGGGAGAATCGGTCGCGAGGGCGGACTGCGTCCTCTCGACCGGCTACGAGCGCTTTTGGGGCGACCGCTGGCGTGCGGCGGTCGGAACGCAGGTCGGGGACGGAGGTCTGGCGCTGGGGTTGGGAGCGACGGTGAGGGTCGGGCCGATGCTGCTGGAGGGCTCGGCCTACCGGCGCTTCCTGGAACGCGAGGAGATCGGCTTCGGCTTCGGCGGAGCCCTAAGGACTCGCTAGCCTCCGCCGCGCGGCCTCCGCACCCGGGCGCCCGCTGAAGACGACCCCCGCGAGCCCGTCGAGGCGCGGGCCGATCCTCCGCCCGACCGTGGGGGCGGCCGCGTCACGGCGCCGCCGCCTCGCGTCGGGCTCCGGGTCGGAGCGCGGGCCGCGGCTCCCCCGGTCCCTCCGGAACGGGACGGAACGCGCACGCTACCGCGAGAGGTCGAGCCCGGCCGCGATCGCGGCGTTACCACACCGCCCGGTCGCTGCGGGGC
>JAHEKN010000194.1 GCA_024638305.1 Gemmatimonadota bacterium
CCAGGGAGGCCGGGGCGGCCACGGCCATCCCCCAGGCCAATGCCGCGACCATGGCCCTGGCTGGCAGCGAGGCCCGGCCGCGCGCGTGACGGACGCACAACCGTCCCCCATGGAGGGCCCGTGCCGGGCACGACAAGTGACACATGGAGAGGAAGTTAGGCGAGCGTGACGGTCCGCGCGCCCGGGGGCCGGCCTGGGGCGACCTCTGCTAGCGGGTGCGCGATCGGGTCAACCAGATGAGCAAGATGAACGCCACCACGCCCACGGCTATCAACTCGGGGTGGTCGTCGATGAAGCGCAGCGTGCTCTGGCTGAAGCTCTGAACGCTCGTGGCCGCATTGCGGCCAATGAGGGCAACGTACTCGGCTGCCGCCTGCGGGGAGCTCGTCATCGACATCTCGGCCTCCGGACCCGGCTGCCTCAAAAATACGTCGCGAAGCCCAATTGGAAACCGGCCAGCCTGCTCGTGGGGTTGCCGGCGAAGTCGCGAGTCCAGTGGTATCGGTAGTTGAGACGGAGCACGGTGCCCGGGGTCGGCCGGAAGCTCACCGTGGGCACCACGGCTCGGATCTCGTCGTAGATCCGCTTCCCCGTGGAGCTGAAGGTCCCCGTGTTGTAGTCCACGAACTCCCCGCGCACGCCCACAAGGACGACCGCGTCCGCGTACTCGAAGAACCGGGGTCGCCAGGCCGGCAGGAGCACGTCCAGGTGGCCCGCCCATTGGCCATCCCCGAACACCTCGACCATGCCCGAGGGCACGTCGATGGAAGCGAAGGCCACCTCACCGCGCACTCGGGCCGGGCCGAGAGCACCGCCGAAGTCCAACGCCGTAATGCTCACTCGGCGTCTGTCGTCGATCTCCTCGCCCTCGAGGCGGAAGGCGTTGTAGCTCCCGCCGTAGTAAGAGATCCCCAACTCGCCCCAAACGCGGTGGTGAATTCCCACGCGGCCGGAGAGGGCCGGGGAGCCGTTGTTGTCCTCCCCGAAGGCCTCCTCGCTCTTACCGCTCGCGATATCGGTCCGGCCCACGTCGTTGTCGATCACCCCGTCCTGCAGGCCGTTCGTCAGGTAGGCGTCGTACGACAATGTGAAGGGACCGCGAAAGAAACGCCCATAGACGCCCCCGCCCACCTCCGACAGGGTTGAGGGGATGATGTCCGTCGAGACCAGGGGCCGCTCGACGAAATCCCACTGCGGGCTGTCATGGTTCTGGTTGAGGTAGCCGAGCGGCGGGAGAATCACCCCGACCCGGAAGGACAGTCCCGCTCCCACCCGGAAGTCGACCTGGGCCGTCTCCAGCGCGATCTCCTCCGTCCCGTGCTCGAACTCGAGCTCGGAGAGGAAACGCACGCGCTGGCTCACCGACGAGAACAGGAAGATGTTGAAGCGGCGGAGCTCCATGGAGAAGCCGTCGCTCACGCCCTCTTCGCGGAAGTAGTTGGTGTTGCCCTCGACGTAGCCGCCGATCGACGTCTGGCCCAGCGACGCGATGAACGGCCGGTTGTAGAGGCCCTCCTGGGCGATGGTGGTATCGGCCTGTGCTGCCAACTGGGTGGGGTGCGACCCCGATGCCCCGGCCATTAGGACGGCGACCGCAGCCGCCCAACCCGGTCGGTTCACGCTGCCGGCCCCCCGGTGAGGCGGATCGCCAAAACGTCGCCCGCTTCCGTGACTTCGAAGCGGGGCAGGGGCCGCTCTGCCGGTCCTCTCAGCACGTCTCCGGTGAAGGAGAACTCACTGCCGTGGCACGGGCAGACCAGGCGGTCCCCCTCGGGCTCTGGCTGGCAGCCGCGATGCGTGCACTCGACGAGCACGGCCGAGAACCCTCCCCCGGCGAGCTCTCGCAAGTAGAGGGGTTTCGGCAGCCTGGAGCTCTGCACGAGGACGTCGGGGAAACCCGCGAACGCGGCTCGGTCCACGAGCAGCCGGTCGCCGTCTTCGCGGCCCTCCAGGTAGCGGAACGTGGCGCACGCAGACTGCGACAAGACGAGTCCGCTCGCGCTGGCCGAGAGCACCGGGAGCGTCAGCACGAAGCGGCGGCGGTTTAGCATCGAAGCCGGCTCACAGGGACTCGAGGAAGCGGAGGAGCTGCGCCTGCAGATCGTTCGACAGCGCACGGAAAGCGGCGCGGCTGGCGGCACCCTCCCCCCCGTGGAACTCGATGGCCTGCCGGAGCGAGCGGGCACGGCCGTCGTGGAGCAGGAACACGTCCCCGCCCTGGAAATCCTGTTGTAGCCCGATTCCCCAGAGCGGCGGCGTGCGCCACTCCGACGTCAGGGCGTGCCCTTCGGTGTATCCGTCGTCCAGCTCGGGGCCCATGTCGTGGAGCAGGAGGTCGGTGTAGGGATGGAACTCGACCTCGCTGAGCACGGAAACCTCCGACCGACCGGTCCTGAGCGTCGGCAGGTGACACGCGGCGCATCCAATCGTCTCGAAGAGCTGCTCCCCTGCCACCACGGCCGGGTCGTCCTGGTTCCTCCGCTCAGGAACGCGCAGCGTCTTCAGGTAGAAGACCACGTTCGCAACCGTGCTCGACCCGACCTCGGGATCCGGCACGTCGTCCGACGTGCGTCCACCCTGACGGTGGTTGAACAGATCCTCCGGGAGCAGGTCGCTGGTGACACCCATGTCCTCGTGATAGGCGCCGACTGTCTGGTGCAGGAGATTGACGGTCAGGGCCTTCTTGCCGAAGCGGCCGATGTACTTGCCCTCGACCATCGTGCCGTGCGCCTCCGGATCCGGACGCGACTGCCCCTCGAGATCGAGCACGGTGCGGATGATCTCACTGGGCTCGTGAAGCTGGAGACGTCCGGAGATGCCGTCGCCGTTGCGATCGTCCGGGTCGGCCAACGCCACCAGGGTGGCGTCATCGACCTCGTCGAGATACCCGAGCCCGGTGACGGCGGGCGGCGTGAAGGTGGAAAGTCCCGTGGCTCCCACCGGAACACTCTCCGCCTCGTGACCGGGGATCGCGCGGTTCTGGAGCTGAGCCCCGCCGAACCGGGCCATCGGGTCGAACCCGTCCGGAGTGGACCGACCGAAGCGCTGGAGGTTGAAGCTCGGGTGACCCTTGCCGTCCCCCACGTGGCATTGCTCGCACGACGTGGCCACGAAGATCGGCCCCAGTCCGTCGGAGATCGCGAAGCGCCGCGCGAATTCCTCGTCGCCCAGGATGTGGAGCCGAACCTGACCGGGCGTCATGCCCTCCACGGGCCCGTCGAGCACCTGGTTGGACTCGGGCGCGTCCGGCGTCAGGAGCTCGCATCCCGCGATCCCGCTCATCAGAACGAGCACACTCGGCGCGAGTGCTGCCACCCGTGCACGCATTCGCCTGACGGCCGGTGAGTCGCTCGAGGAACGTCGCATGGCAGCTCGTGCGCGGTGCGAAAGAAGGATGGTCGCCTATCGGATAAATTTTTAGGCTTGCCTAAATCTAATCGAGTCTAGTGCCGTAGCCGCGCAGGGTCAACCGTGTCGCTCGCCGCCACGGGCGTCCGTCCCTATGGTCGTGCTCATGGATCTTCGCACGAAGCTCGTGTTTGCCCTGGTGGCTGTTGCCCTCGGGAGCATGTTGACCCTGGGAGGGCTCAGCTACTCTCACGCGACGAGCCTGTTGAGGGATCGTTCCCTGGCCCAGATCGAGGGCATTGCGGAGGCCAAGCTCGAGGGGATCGAGAACATCGTGGACGGCTGGGAGGAGCGTGTTCAGCTGATCGCGAGCCGGACACAACTCCGGCTGAGCCTTGCGGAGCACAACCGTACGGGGAGCGCCGCCACGAGCCAGCGGATCCAAACGATTCTCGAGGACGCCGTCGAATCCGCGCCGAGCGTCGAGCGGCTCGCGGTCTACGGCTTGGACGGAGTGCTCGTGAGCGCCGTCGACCGCGCAGTGGCGACGACAGCGCCGACGGACGGGTCCGGCCGCATGGATGACCTGCCTCCCTCGGAGTCGGGGCCGATGTACACCGGACTGCGGTTTCCGTTGGGTATCGGGCCCCGGGTTGGGTTCGAGACGACGTTGCTGCTCGACGACGTGCCGATCGGGGGCCTGCGCGCCGAGCTGGACGTGGTCGAGATCGCCGACATGGCGGCCAACCTCAGGGGGATGGGCGAGACCGGCGAGACGCTGGTCGCGGTGCGGGACGGTGACGGCCGGCCCCGGTTGCTCCACCCGGTGCGGCAGCGCTCCTCCGAATCGACCGCACCACCGCCGCTCGCGGCGCTCGACGGCCCCCTCACGCTCGCCCTCGGGGGTAACGAGCGCAGCTTCGCGGGAGGAGTGACGGACTATCGCGGCGAAACGGTCTGGGCGGCCACGCGATTAATGCCACGCACCGGCTGGGGCGTGGTGGTCAAGTTCGATGCCGATGAGCAGCAGGAGCCGATCAACGCGTACCGACAGGAAGTGATTCGTCTGAGCCTGTCGCTCGCCGCGTTCGCGATCCTCGCAGGGACCCTCCTCGGGCTCAGGTTCGCCGGGCCCATCCACGACCTGGCCGAGGTCGCGAACCGGGTCCGGGAAGGGGAGCTGGACGCACGGGCGGCGGTCCAGGCCGAGGACGAGGTCGGGTTGCTGACGCGCACCTTCAACGACATGACCGAGGAGCTCGAGCGCCGGATGGCGCTTCTGTACGACTACCAGAAGTTTTTCGAGGTCTCGGTCGACATGCTGTGCATCGCGGGGATGGACGGGTACTTCAAGCGGACCAACCCCGCGTTCGAGCGGACGCTGGGCTGGACCAAGGAGGAGCTGCTGAGCAAGCCCTTCTTCGACTTCATCCATCCCGAAGACGTCGAGGACACGCAGCGAGAGGTGGAGAAGCTGGCCCAGGGCATTCCCACGATCTCGTTCGAAAACCGCTACCTGTGCGCGGACGGCACCTACAAGCATCTGCTCTGGGCCGCGCACCCGGAGCCGGAGACCGGGACGCTCTTCTCGGTGGCGCGGGACATTACCGAGCTCAAGCGCCTACGACAGCGGGGGGAGGCTGGCCGTTGATCTACGTCCACCTGGCGGCGGGTCTGATCTACCTCCTCATGGGGGGCGACCTGCTGGTTCGCGGATCGGTCGCGCTCGCGCGGCGGGCACGGGTGTCCCCCATGCTGGTGGCTGCCAGCGTGGTCGCCTTCGGCACGTCCGTGCCCGAGCTGGTCGTCGCCATCCAGGCTGCGCTCCAGGGGTATCCCGGCATGGTCCTCGGCAACGTGGTCGGGAGCAACGTGGCCAACGTGCTCCTGGTGGCAGGGGCGGCGGCCATGGTGTATCCGCTGGCCTGCGACCGAGGGCCGGTCCGACGCGACAGCGTCATCATGATCGCCGTGAGCGGCCTGTTCGTTGCGCTCTTTCTCCTGACCGACGTCACCAGGCTCGAGGGCGCCATCCTGTTCGGCGGGCTGGTCGTCCTGTGGAGCCTGACCGCCAAGGAGGCGATTCGCGCCTATCAGGACGCCGAAGCGGGGGCGCCCATCGAGTGGGTACTGGGGCTGCCCAGCTCGGCCCACATGTCATTGCTGCTCGTGGTCGTCGGCATCGGGATGCTGCCCCTGGGGGCGGATCTGATCGTTGACTCCGCGGCCGAGCTTGCCGGCCGATTCGGAGTGAGCGAGGTCGTCATCGGCTTGACGCTGGTCGCGCTCAGCACGTCGCTGCCGGAGCTGGCGACGACCATGGTGGCCGCGTTCCAGCGCCGGACCGACGTGGCGGTCGGGACAATCATCGGGAGCAACGTGTTCAACCTGCTGGGCATCACCGGGGTTGCCGCCCTGGTCAGCCCGGCCCCAATCGCTTCCACGCCCGGGATGGTGAGGTGGGACTTCCCCGTGATGGTGGGGGCCGCGGTCCTGCTCGCCCTGCTCACGTGGCGCGGGAAGGCCATCACGCGAGGCCCCGGGGCGCTGATGGTGGTCGCATATGGCGTCTACATCGTCGTCGTGTTCGTGAGCGGCTGAACGACCTCACCGCGGGCGGCAGGCCTCTCGGCGGCTCACGCGCCTCATAGGTCCACCCACACCGGCGGATGCCCGGACTCCTCGAGCAGTCGGAGCATGTCCTCCGCCCGGATCGTCGTCGTCATCGCGTTGTCGAGTGGGTGCGAGTTCCAGAGCTCGTATCGATCGAGGCCCCTGTCCAGCGCCACGCGCACCCGGCCTTCCGCGTCGTTCAGCAGGCCGAAGGGGGAGACCGCTCCAGGTGTGAGCCCAAGGGAGCGCAGAAGTCGCTCTGCGCTTCCGAACGACAGCCGTCCCCTGGTCCCGAGCGTTTGAGCGAGTGCGCGCAGGTCGACGTCCCGGTCGTGGAGTGCGACCACCAGC
The DNA here is from genome assembly GCA_024638305.1 of Gemmatimonadota bacterium. Classification (GTDB taxonomy): domain Bacteria; phylum Gemmatimonadota; class Gemmatimonadetes; order Longimicrobiales; family Gaopeijiaceae; genus JAHEKN01. The sequence continues at coordinate 6,313 of JAHEKN010000194.1, forward strand.
CACTCCGCTCCCTTCTTGTCCCTGAGAAACAGGTTCTTGGTATGGGCGCCGGGCAGTCCGCTCTTGACTGCACGGGCCTCGTCGACCGTGAAGACCGGGTCGTGGGTGTGGGTGACGGCCTCGATCCCCATCGCCGCGAGCTTCGCCAGCAAGGTCTCGGGCGTGTAAGGCGGCGGGACGGCTGCATCGCTCACGGCGAGGTCGGGCCGCCCAGGGCACGGCTCAGCCGTCGGCCGGACGGGACCGGG
>JAHEKN010000195.1 GCA_024638305.1 Gemmatimonadota bacterium
ACTCGGTGGGCAGAACACGCGTCAGGTCGGTGACACGGTCGTCGGCACGGTCGGATTGCCGGTGTTGCCGTACTGGAACTACGGCACGGCCAACGTGGCGGGCGACGATCCGTCGCACTTTGCCTTCCTGTTCGACAACACCACCGTCCGCGCTTTCGTGGAAGACAGCGGTGGCAATCCGGTGGCGGGCATCACCGCCACGCTTCAGCGATGCGTGACGTCCTCCGGGTTCACGTCGCCGCCGACGGGTCCGAGCACGTGTACCACGTACACGACCGAGGCACCGAAGAACACGTCGACGGACGCGGCGGGCAGGTTCGAGTTCAACGGGCTCCAGGAAGGCGTCTATCAGGTCACCATCAATCCGGCGACGGGCGGGTATTCGAACGCCTCGCCGGCCACCATGCTGTTCCAGCTCAGGGACGCGGGTGACGTCGAGGTGCCGGCGGGACCGTTCGTGGTCTCGAACGCGGCTCCCCCGCCACCGGTCTCGCAGAAAGCGTACGTGGCGGACTTCAGCGCCAACACGGTCTCGGTGATCGATGTTTCGACCAACACCGTCACCACGACGATCCCGGTGGGCGTCGGTCCCAACGGGGTGGCCATCACGCCCAACGGCGTGAGCGCGTACGTGGCCAACCAGAACGGCAACAACGTGTCCGTGATCGACATCGCCACCACCACGGTGACGAACACTATCGCGGTCGGCACGAGCCCGCGCGGCATCGACATCACGCCGAACGGGATGCACGCCTACGTGACCAATGCCAGCACGAACAACGTGTCGGTGATTCACATCCCGACGAACACGGTGATCGCGACGGTCGGCGTGGGGCTCAGTCCGCGGAGCGTGGCGATCACGCCCAACGGCGCGAGCGCCTACGTGGCCAATGCCAACAGCGGCACGGTATCGGTGATCGACGTCGGGACCAACACGGTGACCACCACGGTCGGCGTGGGTGGCTTGCCCGTGGGCGTGGACATCACGCCGAACGGTACCAGCGCCTACGTAGCCAACCTGGGGAGCGGAAACGTGTCGGTGATCAGCACGGCCACGAATACCGTGACCGCCACGGTCCCAGTGGGTGCGCTACCGACCGGGGTGGCAGCCACGCCCAACAGCGCGACGGTCTACGTGACCAACCAGGGCGGCGCGTCCGTGTCGGTGATCGACACCGGTACCAATACGGTGACGGCCACCATCGGGGTCGGAACGAGCCCGCGGGGCGCGGTGGTCCGGCCGGACGGCACGAGGCTTTACGTGACCAACACCACCTCCAACAACGTGTCGGTCATCGACACGGGAACGAACACGGTCACGGCCACGGTGCCGGTGGGGCTCGGACCGGTGGGGGTGGCGATTACGCCATGACGTGACTCGGTGCCCCGTCTCCACTGTGGGGGCAGGGGGCCGATCGCGAGACAGGTGGACGGGGGTCCCCGGTCAGGTGACCGGGGGCCCTCGTTGCGTGCGTGAAGGCCCTTGCACCTGGGCGGTTGTGCAAGACACAGCGTCTCGTGCGTCCCATGCAGTGAGGCTCAATCGACTCCGGAGGGACGCCATGCTGGCCGCACTCAGAATGCTCACCGTCTCGTTTCTGGCGATCGCCGTGATCGGGATCGCCCGGTCGCTTCCTACGCACCGGCTCGCCTGGGAGTCGATCGAGCTCATCACCTGTCCCCCCCCACCGATCATGTACGGGCCGGTCGCCGGCACGGGATACCCCGTGCTTTGGGCGGACCTTCCCGGGCGCGGGCAATTGGGGCTGATTCGGCGCTGACCTTGACCTGAGCGGCAGGGGGCCGGTCGATTCGCTCCACCCTGACCGTGGAGGTGTGCCGTGGCCCAGCCGTTCTCGTCCCGATTCGTCGGAGTCCTCTGCCTGACGTTTGCGGTACTCACGGGCTGCACCCCTGAGCCCCAGGCATCCGCTGCGGGGGCCGCGCCGCCGGTGGTGTCGGAAGCCACCATCGCCGAGCTCCAAGCGGCCATGGAGGAGGGGATCGTGACCTCCGCGTCGCTCGTGGACGCGTTTCTGGCCCGCATCGCCGCCTACGATCTGGACGGTCCCCGGCTCAATGCCGTCATTCGCCTCAACCCGGAGGCCCGGGCCCAAGCGGCGGCGCTGGATCGTGAGCGGCTGTCGTCCGGACCCCGGGGCCCGCTGCACGGCATCCCCGTCCTCCTCAAGGACAACTACGACACCCACGACATGCCGACCGCGGCCAGCTCCGTGGCGCTCGCCGGCCTGGTGCCGCCGGACGACGCGTTCCAGGTACGCAAGCTCCGCGAAGCGGGGGCCGTGATTCTCGGCAAGACCAACATGCACGAGCTGGCCATGGGCATCACGACCATCAGCTCCCTCGGCGGTCAGACCCGGAACCCATACGATCCGGACCGAAATCCAGGCGGATCGAGCGGAGGCACGGGGGCTGCGATCGCGGCCAGCTTCGCCGTCGCCGGCTGGGGGAGCGATACGTGCGGATCGATCCGCATTCCCGCGTCGCAGAACAACCTGTTCGGACTGCGGCCCACCAAGGGTCTGTCCAGCATCGACGGGATCATCCCGCTCTCGCACTCGCAGGACACGGGCGGACCCCTCGCGCGCACGGCCACCGACCTGGCCATCACGCTGGACGCGACCATCGGCGCCGATCCGGCGGACCCGGCCACGGCGGCTCTCGCGGAACGGGAACTGCCGGCGTTCGTGGAGGCACTCGACGCCGGCGCGCTCCGGGGCGCTCGGATCGGTGTGCTGCGGGATGGCTTCGGGGACGAGGCCCCCGACCGCGCGATGGGGGCCGTGGTGGAACGGGCCATCGAGGACATGCGTCGGGCCGGGGCCGTGATTGTCGACAGTGTCGTCGTGCCGGACCTGGCCGCGCTCACGAGCGGGGCCGGGGTCATCAACTACGAGTTCAAGTTCGACTTCATGGATTACCTTGCCGCCACGCCGGGCGCACCCGTGTCGGCCCTCACCGAGATCCTGGACCAGGGCGCACACCACGTGGCACTCACTGGCGCCTTTCGCCGTCGCGAGGCCGTCGAGGAGCGCGGCAGCGCGGAGTACGTCGAGGCCCTCGGGCGAAGGACGGACGTCCGCCGCGCCCTTACAACGACACTCGATCGCCAGCGGCTCGACGCGTTCCTGTATCCCACCATGAGGCGCCCAGCCGCCCGCATCGGCGACCCGCAACAGGGCTCAAACTGTCAGTGGAGCGCCATTTCCGGACTTCCCGCTCTGAGCGTGCCGGCGGGCTTCACCGCGGGTGGGCTACCTGTCGGGCTCGAGCTGATGGGTCGGGGCTTCGACGACGCCCGCTTGGTGGCCATGGGGTTCGCGTTCGAGCAGGCCACGGACCATCGCCGCGCGCCGCACACGACCCCGCCACTCGTCGGCGGCCGAGCCCCGGAGGCGATCCGCTTCCAGGTCATGGCCCGCGGAGAGGGCGGGGAGGCGGAGGGCCGGTTCACGTACGACGCGACCACGAGCACGCTGGCCTACGAGGTGTCGCTCACCGGGCAGGCCGCCGCCGAGGCAGAGGCCGTCACGCTTCGGAGGCCGGACCGAGAAGTCGGCGAAGACGATCCGGACGATCCGGACGATCCGTCAGGCGACTCCGACGCGCCGGTGGTGGTCCACCGACTGGCGGGGCCGGGTCAGAGCTCCGCCTCCGGAAGCATCACGCTCAACGCTGCCGACCGGGCGGCCCTTTGGGAGGGCGCAATGATCATGAGCGTCCACACCACCAGCTACCCCATGGAGGGAGCGCGAGGGACCTTGAGCCTTCCGCGACCGGGTGCGGCCGCACCGATCGGCTGAGCGGGACCCCTAGCGGCTGAGCGTGGGGGGCATTCGGGCCAGCGTGGCCTGCTCGAAGTCGTAGGCCCACCCGAACAGGTCCGCGTCCGCCCAGAGGTCGCCGATGAAGGCGATCACGAACGGCGTCCCGTCGTCGTAGTAGCCGACAGGCACGGTGACCACCGGGAGGCCGATGTCGTTGATGGTGTTGCTTGGAAGCTCGGGGTGGTTGTTGGGGTTGAAGTCCGGGCGCTCCGGATCCTCCACCAGGGGTCGGATGGGCGCCCCCGCCTGCGGGAAAAAGAGGCCGTCGAGCTCGTTCTCCTCGAGCACCCGGCGGAACACCGACCGGATCTCCTTCCGCCAGGCCTGAAACGCGTCGCCGGCCTCCGTGGCACTCGGCCGAGCCGGGTTCCCGCCCCGCCCACCGCGGAAGGTCTCGCCGGTGAGCGCCTCCCACTCCTGCGCGCTGTGGAAGGCTGCGCCCGGTCCGAGGCCCTGGAAGTACACCAGCATGTCGTGGGCACCCACCGACACGCGCGGCCGGGATTCGTAGAGCTCCAGGAACTCGGTTCCCGCAAACGGGTCGGCCACCACCTCCGCGCCCTGGGCCCGTAGCACGGAGATGGCTCGCTCGTAGCGCTCCCGGGTCTCGGGGGCCAGTGGGAGGAAGGAGTCGCGCCAGCCCGCGCCCACCAGGCCGAATCGCTTCCCTTCGAGGGCGCCGTCGGTCAACACCGACGTGAACCCGTCCGGTGGGAGGTGCCCTTCGGACGCGTAGGTGGCCAGGTCCTCGTCGCTCGGACCCGCCAACACGTCCATGGCGATCGCGGCGTCGCGGACAGAACGGGCGAGCGGACCCACCACGTCCACGTAGGTCGCGTTGATGGGCACCACACCCTCCAGCGGGACCACTCCGAACGTGGGCTTGAACCCCACGAGCGCCTGGGCCGCGGCCGGGTTCTGTATGGACCCGCCGGTCTCGGTCCCCAGCCCGAGCACCGCGAAGCTTGCCGCCACCGCCGTGGCCGTGCCGCCGCTCGACCCACCGGGCGCCCGGTCCACCGCGTACGGATTGAGCGTCACGCCGGCGACCGAGCTGTTGGTCCGCGTCCCGTGCCCGGCGAAGTCGGGCATGTTGGTTTTCCCCAGGATGATGGCGCCGGCCTCGCGGAGCCGGGTGACCACGGCCGCGTCGTCGTCCGGGACCATGTCGATCCCGCCCGTCGCGCTGCTGAAGCCGCGGAAGCCGGCGGTGGTCACCAGACCGCCGTAGTCGATGTTGTCCTTGATGACCACGGGCACGCCGTGGAGCGGGCCCCGGGGTCCGCGCTCTGCGTAATGGCGGTCGAGCTCCGCCGCCGTCGCCAGCGCGTCCGGGTTCATAGAGATGAACGCGTTGTAACGATCCTCGTAGAGGGCGATCCGGTCGAGGAACGCCCGCGTGAGCTCGACGGCGGTGTAAGCTCCCTCGGCATAGTCCTGCTGGATCCGGTCGACCGTGAGCTCCAGCACGTCGATAGCGCGGGCCGGGGCGACCGCGGGTGCGACGGCCGCGGGCCGCGGCGGGGGTGCCTCGGGAACGACCGGGGCGGGAGCCGAGCACGATGCCGCGCCGAGGGCGACGGCAAAGACCCAGGCGGTGGCCGCTGAAATCCTTCGCGGCCCTCGGGTACGGCTCCTCGAGGGCATCGGGCTCCTAGGGTGAAGGCTCAGGTCCCGCCGATGTTGCGACGCCTCGGCGAAGCCCGCAATCCGATCGAGGTCCGGTGGCTAGAGTCCGGGGTCGAAGCGCCCGTCCACGGCCGTCCAGCCCCCGTCGGCAAACAGCACCGTCCCGGTGACGTAGCTGGCGGCGTCCGACGCGAGGAACACGGTCGGCCCGACCATCTCCTCCGGCGACGCCCAGCGCTTCAGGATGGAACGGTCGGCGTACGCCGCGTACCAGTCGGGCTGGTCCTTGATGGGGGCGGTGAGCGGTGTGTCCACGACTCCGGGAGCGACGGCGTTCACGCGCACACCCTTGGGCCCCAGCTCGGAGGCGAGCGCACGCACCATCTGGACGATCCCAGCCTTGGTGGCGGCGTACACCCCCTGTCCCGGCTCCACGACCACCGAACGGATGGACGAGAACAGGACGATGCTCCCCGAGCCCTGTTCGGCCATGATCCGCCCGGCAGCCTGCAGGACATGCAGGTTGCCGCGCAGGTTGAGGTTGACCACCCGGTCGAAGTCGTCGGCCGTGTACTGGAGCAGCGGCTTCCGAACGTTCACGCCCGGCGTGCAGACCACGATGTCCAGGGACCCACGCTCGGCGCGGACCTCCGCGAAGGCGGACGCGACCGCGTCGGCATCGAGGATGTCGAGCGTGAGGGCCCGCGCCTCTCCTCCGGCATCGGAGATCGATCGGGCCGTGGTGGCGGCCCCCGGCCCGCTGACGTCGGCGCACGCCACCCAGGCGCCCTGTACGGCGCAGCCGCGCGCCACGGCCTGACCGATCCCCGCGCCCGCACCCACCACCACGGCGTTCTTCCCGTCGAGTCGAAACAACCCTTCGCTCACGCCGCCTTCCCCTTACCCCTGAGTCGGATCGCACCAACGAGCGCGAACGCCGCGCCCGACACCAATAACCCGATGAGGGTCGGATCAAACAGTGCGGAAGCGTCCGCAGGCCTCCCCAGTCGAACCGCGACCAGGGC
>JAHEKN010000196.1 GCA_024638305.1 Gemmatimonadota bacterium
CCGACGTCCTGTTCGTGCTCATCACGCTCGCCAACAGCCAGGGGATCGACCTGAGTGACGCGTTCGAGCGCGTCCTCGAAAAGTATGAGAGCCGGGACGCGGAGCGCTGGACTCCGATCGACTGACATGGAGCCCTGGGTGTGGGGGGCTCTGCCCTGGATCCTGGCCACGCCGCTCGCGGCCCTCATTTTCCGGCCCCCCGCGAGGCTCGCTCGCGCGGTAGCGGAGGGTGCCCGGCCGCAACCGGCTCCCATGGTCAGTATCGTGGTCCCCGCGCGGAACGAGGCCCCGAACATCGCGCGCTGTGTCGGGTCCCTGACCCGGCAGACCTACCCCAGGTTCGAGATCATCGTGGTCGACGACCGGAGCGAAGACGGGACGGCGGGGATCGCGGCCGCGGTACCGCTCGGAGCGGCCAAGCGTATCCAGGTGATCGGTGGCCAACCGCTGCCCCCCGGCTGGTTCGGGAAGCCCTGGGCCTGTACCCAAGGCGCGGCTTCGGCCCGTGGTGACGTTCTTCTCTTCACGGACGCCGACACCGAGCACGCACCCGAGCTGCTCGGTCGGGCCGTGACGGCCCTGCTCGGCTCGGAGGCCGACCTGCTCTCGCTGGTCGGGGTGCAGGTGATGGGGAGCTTCTGGGAGGGGGTGGTCCAGCCCCAGGTGTTCATGCTGCTCGCGAGCCGATACCCCGACAGCGGGACGCTCTTCGACCCCTACCTGGACGACCCCCGCAAATGGCGAGAAGCCATCGCCAACGGGCAGTACATGATGATGCATCGCGAGTCGTACGACCGTCTGGGGGGCCACGAGGTCGTGCGTGGCGACGTGGTCGAGGACCTGCGTCTGGCGCAGGAGCTGGTGCGGCGCGGCGGCCGCCTGGCCATCCGGGATGCGCTCGGTTCCTTGCGGACCCGCATGTACCGGTCCTTGTCCGGAATCGTCGAAGGCTGGTCCAAGAACATCTGGACCGCGTCCCGGCTGGTATACGCGGAGCGCACCGGGCGAGTGGTGTTCGCAGTGGCGGTCGCTCTGCTCGTGCTGCTCTGGATCGTGCCCCCGCTCGTTCTGGCCCTGGGCGCGCTCGGCATCGTATCCGCGGGTTGGACCGCCTGGGCGGCCGCAGCGACCGCCGGGTCCGTCCTCTTCTGGGCCCTGGCGACGTGGCGGATCGGAGGGTCGCCCCTGTATGCGCTCGGGTACCCGTTCGGCACGGCCGCCGTCGTGCACATCCTGCTGAGGAGTCGGCGCCGCGGCGACACGATCACGTGGAAGGGTCGGGTTTATGGGCCGGACGCCGGGGGGCCGGAATGAGCGAGCCGCTCGAGGCGCGCATCAAGGCCCGGGCCCGGGACCTGGGATTCGCGGGCGCCGGCGTGGCGGGCGTGCGTCCCAGCGAGCACCAGGCCCTGTACGAGTGGTGGATCGGGGCGGACCATCACGGGGAGATGTCGTATTTGGCGCGGGCGGACGCGCGCGCGCGCCGCTACGACCTGAGCGGCACCCTGTCCGACGTGCGTTCCGCGATCGTGGTGGCACACGAGTACGGGCGCCCGGATCCGACAGACTTCGCGGCCGACCGCGCCCGGGCCGTCGTGGCCAGGTACGCGCGGGGCGCCGATTACCATGACGCCATCCCGCCCCGGCTCAGGGAGCTCCACCGGTGGCTGGAGGCGGAAGTGGGTCACACGGTGGCGGCGCGTCCGTACGTCGACACCGGTCCGCTGCTGGAGCGCGAGCTGGCATGGAGGGCCGGGCTCGGCTGGCTGGCCAAGAACACCATGCTGATCCATCCGTCCCGCGGTTCCTACTTCTTCCTCGGCGTGCTGCTCACGGACCTCGAGCTAAAGGCGGACGAGCCGATCGCGGCGGACCACTGCGGGACGTGCGTCGCCTGCCTCGAGGCATGCCCGACCGGTGCGCTGCTGGGGCGCCGCGAGGACGGGGCGCCGGTGATGGACGCGAGGCGCTGCATCTCCTACCTGACCATCGAGCTGCGCGGGGCCATCCCGCGCGATCTCAGATCGCTGGTCGGCAACCGGGTGTTCGGGTGCGACATCTGCCAGGAGGTCTGCCCCTGGAACGCCAAGTTCGCGGCGGGACCCGAAGAGGCGGTCTATGCGCCTCGTGCGGACTTGGACGGGCCCAGCCTGGTCGCGCTTGCCGACATGCTCCTCGCGCTCGACGAGGACGGGTTCCGTGCGCGGTTCCGGCGCTCGCCCCTCTGGCGCGCCCGCAGGTCCGGCCTGCTCAGGAACGTGTGCGTGGCCCTTGGCAACTGGGGTGCTGCGGAAGCCGTGGCCCCGCTCGAGCTGGCGCTCGCGGAGCCCGATCCACTGGTGCGCGGACACGCCGCCTGGGCGCTCGGACGCGTCGGTACGGACACCGCCGCGGCGGCCCTGGCTGTCGCCTCCGGCAGCGAGACCGATCCCTGGGTAACCGAGGAGCTGGCTCTGGCCAGCGGAACCTGAGTCCGCGCATTCTGGTTGACGGTAGGAGGAGGTAGGTGTTGGTGGGAGTCAGCCAGGAGGGCCGGATCCGGACGCACGCCATGTTTTTCAGAGCACGAGCCGGTGCGATCATGCTGGCGGGCACGGCGACACTGATCGCGTGTGGCGGAGACGGTGGGAATCCCGCGGGGCCGGGTCCGCCGAATCCACCGCCACCCACGGTCAACGAGCTTCCCACGGCGCGCATCGCGGCCAGTGTGGACGAGGGGGCGGCTCCCCTCCCCGTGACCTTCGACGGTCGGAGCTCGTCCGATCCGGACGGCACGATCGCTTCCTACTCCTGGACCTTCGGAGACGGGACTTCGGCCAGCGGCGCGGAGGTCTCGCACACGTACACCGCAGCCGGGCTCTTCCAGGTCCAGCTCACGGTGATCGACGATCGGGGCGGCTCGGGCTCCACCAAGGACTCGGTGTTCGTATCGAGCCCGCCCGGTCCGGGGACCAACAGCATCCAGGGAACGGCCTGGTGGGACCGGAATCTGAACGGGGTTCCGGACGGTGGAGAGCCGGCTCTGCCGCGTTTCGTGGTCTTCCTGGACGGCGATGGCGACGACGTCCGCGACCCCGGGGAGCCACTCACGTTCACCGCGGTCGACGGCTCCTACTCCTTCACCGGGCTCGACGCCGGCACGGTCTACACGGTTTCCCAGGCGCTGCCTTTCGGGTGGAGCAACACCACGCCAGGTCCGGGCCCGGTCGGAGCACGGCCGGTGGCGCCGACCGCGACACGTCCCGCCCGGAGTCTCTCGGCGGACGCCGGGCTCGCGCGGGCTGCCACCGCGCCTGCGCTCACTGCCGCCCGCGTCATCGGTGGGAGCGAGACGCCGATCGAGACATTCCCGTTCCAGGTGGCACTGATGTTCGGGAACTTCCAGTTCTGCGGCGGGACCCTGGTCAACAGCGAGTACGTGCTGACCGCCGCGCACTGCGTGGACGGCCTGGTGCCGCGCGACGTGGACATACTGATCGGCACGCGCGACCTGGGCTCGGGAGGGGAGCGCGTCGGTGTCGAGGCGTTCCGGCCCCACCCCGGGTTCAACAACTCGCTCGACAACGACGTGGCACTACTACGTCTCGAGCGGCGCCTCCTCCGCCCGAGGGTGTTCGTCCAGACGCCCGATCAACTCGCGCTGTCGGCGCCGGGCACGCTCGGCACCGTGATCGGTTGGGGTCAGCTCGACGATGGAAGCTCCCCGAACACGCTGCGGCGTGCGGACGGACTTCCGGTGCTCACCAACGAAGCGTGCGCCAACAGCGCCGGGATCTTCTTCGGTAACATCGGGCCGCGGACGTTGTGCGCGGGACTGGACCGTCAGGGCAAGGGGACGTGTTTCGGCGACAGCGGCGGGCCACTCCTGGTGGCGGTAGGCGATTCCTGGGTCGAGATCGGCATCACCAGCTTCATCATCAACCGAGACCAGTGTGGGAACGTTCCCGGAGCCTACTCGCGGGTGAGCGAGCTCTACGACTACATCCTCTCCGTGGCGAGGATCGAGGCTTCAGGCAGCTACGTCGTGGACTGGTCCTCGGGTCCCAGCGCACAGGCCGACTTCGGGAACTTCCACTAGAGGTCATCGGCGGTCATCGGCGGCCACGGATGCCCTGCCGGGATCTCCTGCCTCGGCTCGGTCCGCCGCAGGAGCGGCCGTTACACGCGTTACGGTCGTGGCTCGGAAGGCAGCACGCTGGCCGCGACCCAGAAACGCCCAGGGCAGCGATCGAGCGCTGCGGCCAACATGTCGGAGCGAAGCAGGTCCAGTGCGGCGAGATCAACCACCTCGCCTCCGCCGAGCCGGAGTAGGTGCCCCACGCGGGCGGCCTCCCGACCCCGTTCGTCCAGGATGACCAGGCTCACGTCGTCACGCGCGAGGCCGTAGCCGAACGGCCAGACCACCGTGTGGCGAGCCGGGTCGTCCGACAGCCGGAAGCATCCGGACTGGTCGACATCGACCCGCCCCTGGTAGAGCGCGTCCATCACCCCCGCCGGCGGCGCCCGCTGGACAAGGAACAGCAGGTCCGCGTCCGGGCCGGTCTCCAGCGGTGTGGGCTCACAGGCCACGAGGCCGAGAGCGACTGCGGCCACGGTGGCGGCGCCGGCCCGGAGGACCAACCCCGAGACGGAACCCGCGACTACCGCACGCACTGTCGGTTTCATCCCGGTTGATACCCGAGCCCACCGGCTAGGGGCCCCGGTCCAAGCGGCCGCCGCGGGCACATCGGCGCGGTACGTTGCGCAGCGTTACGGGTCTACGCGCTCGAGCACGTAGTGCCCGCCCACGTGGTCGACGTGGAGTGCCCGGACGCTTCCGCCATCCAGCGCGAACCGAAAGCGCCCGTTGCCGCGAAAGAACGTCAGACCCTCGAGGTAGTCGAGCGTCTGGGCCGGGCCCGCGCCCGTGACCTGGAGCGACCCGTCCCGGACCGTGACGTGCACCGTCAGGGTGGTCCCCCGCGTCGGACCACGATATTCGCCTTCGAACGCTTCCAGGTCGCCCTCGTACACGCCGGCCGACGGCGCCTCATCGGCCCCCAGCAGGTGCTCGCCGATCGCGTCGACCACTCCGGCGGGGCCGGGCGGTCCCGCTGAATTCTGAAGGACCACCACGATCACGTCGTCGTCCGGGTAGTACCGAGAGTGGGACACGAATCCGGGGATGCCGCCGCCGTGCTCGATGACGCGGCCGCTCGGTGTCCCGTAGTGTGAGATCCCCATCGCGTAGCGAACGGGGGTTCCGTCCTCCAGGGGCCGCGGAGTGATGAGCAGCCCGTAAGCCGCGTCGGTGAGCACCTCACCACCATGGAGGGCTCGGTTCCAGGCAATGAGATCACCCACGGTCGAACACAGCGACCCGGCCGAATACGGCCAGGTGTGGTCGATGAAATCGGCACGCGCGAGCCCGTTCGCCCCACCTTGATACCCGTGTGCCCGGCGCTCCCAGATCTCGTCGTTGGTGCAGTAGGACGTGTCGTCCATTCCGGCGCGCGGGAATACGTGGTCCTCCAGGTATTCCGCGTACGGCTGTCCTGAGACCTTCTCGATGATCAGACCGAGCAGGAAGTACGCGGAGTTGTTGTAGATGAGGGCGTGTCCGGGCTCGAACTCGAGCGGTACCTCCTCGAACATGGACACCAACGAGTCCCGCGGGAGAGCGCGAGTTCTCAGCTCGCCGAAACTCCGCATCTCCGTGTAGCCCTTGATTCCGGACGTATGGTCGAACAACCGGCGGAGCGGTATGGCGCGGCCCTGGGTGTCGTAGTCCGGCAGGTACTCCGTCAGGTCCGCGTCCAGGTCGACCCTTCCGTCTGTCCAGAGCTGGAGCATCGCGACTGCGGTGAACTGCTTGGTGACCGAACCGATCTCGTGGATGGCGTCGACGGGCATCGGGACGTCCCACTCCAGGTCGGCGTGCCCATACGCCTTGAGCAGCAGCGTGTCGGTGCCCTGCGTGACACCCACGCTGAGGCCGGCCAAGCGCCCGTCGTCCAGGTGCTCCCTGGCGATCGAGTCGACCACGGCTTCCAGGTCCGTCTGGGCCCGGAGGGGTGAAGCTCCCGCACTCGACAGGGCCAGGACCGGGCCCGCGATCAGGAGGAGGAGCGAGGAACCGGAGAGGCGAATCGAGGTCATGGCGGGGCTCCTTGCGGGCCGTGGTCAGGCCGACGTGCTAGAGGCGGCCCGGCGGCGCGGGTGGGCGGCGCCCCGGACGGTGCCGCGCTTAGCGAGCGGTCGCAAGCGGCGCACGCGACCCGTCGTCCCGGTGCGCACCGCCTCCTTGCTTGATATTACAGTAACCGTAATATTACCGCGCCCGGAATATTGGAGGTAGCGGAAATGACTGACCAGGACCGATCGGCCGCAGCCCTGACCCCGGCCGTGTTCCACATCCTGCTCGCCCT
>JAHEKN010000039.1 GCA_024638305.1 Gemmatimonadota bacterium
ATTTCGCTCCTCGAAGTCGTGGCCAGCTATCTGATCGACGAGCGCGGCTTCGACCGCCGGAAGGCCACGCTCGTGACGGGCGGCGCGATCTTCGTGGTGACCGTCCTGTGCGCGCTGTCCTTCGGCGGCGTGGCCGGGCTCTCCAATTTCGTGATCTTCGAGGGCAAGCCGGGCATGTTCTCGACGCTGGACCATCTGGCGGCCAACTGGTTCCTGCCCATCGGCGGTTTCCTCATCACGGTCGCGGCGGGCTGGTTCATGACCCGGGAGGACTCCGAGGCGGAGCTGGCCCGCGGAGGGGTGCCACCCTTCTACAACTACGGTGTGTGGCGCTTCTTCATCCGGTTCGTGGCGCCTGCCGCCGTCGGCGCCATCCTGGTGGCGGTGATCTTCTTCGGGGCCGACTTCAGCTGACCGCCCAGGGAGGACACGACCGAGGAACCAAGCGGGGATGAGCGGGGACAGCGGGCGGGCGTGGAGAGCTGGCCGGGACCAGTCCGCGGCCGGTCGCGCCGGTAGGGGTCGTACGGACCTGTGCGGGCGCGCCATTTGTTAGATTAGGCGATGATTCACGACCTCCTCGAGCGAACGACACCCGAACGTCCGCCGACGCTCCGATTCGACGGGCGCGTCCTGTACCTGGTCGACGACGCCGACCTGGTGCGGGCGCAGCTAGCCGGCCGCGATCTCGAGCTCACGGACCACCTCCGCGCCGGCCTGCGGGATCAGATCAGCACGGACGAGATCACGCCGGCGTACATCTGCTACTTCCACGACGAGACGCTGGGCGAGTTCCCCTACCTGGGACTGAGCGCCAACGACCCGAGGACTGGGGAGCCGGCGTTCCCGGTCACTCGTGGAAGCGTCAAAGCGGGTGGGTTCGTCTGCTCGGTGGCCGGCAAGCGCCGTGGGAAGGGAAGCAGCCGTGAGCAGAGCCCCTACGCCGAGCTGATGGCGGGCATTCGGCTGGTGGTCGGCGAGAGCATCGAGCGCATCTACAACGAGAACTGCCAGAACCTGGGCATTCTCACCTCCACGGATTTCGGGATCATCGACCGGGTCCTCGCCAGGGAGGACATCCCGCTCGAGGTCTTCCTGAAGGGCAAGGATCCCATCACGCGTCAGATCATCGAGTACGGCGGGCTGTTCGAGTTCAACGTGGCCCGCTTGCAGGGCAACGTGGAACTCCCACCGGCCAAAGCGTCGGCCGACCCGGACGCCTCGGCGCCGCCCATGACCCTGGCGGAGAAAATCTTCGCCCGGCATCTGGTGGCCGACGCCGCACGCGGACGGGTAGGCGTTCCGTGGGTCACGCCGGGTGAGGCGGGATTCTTCAGAACGGACATCCGCTTCTCGCACGAGTACGTGACCCCCATGGCGGCCATCTTCTTCGAGGAGAAGGTCGGCGCGGATGCCAGGGTCGTGGATCCGGATAGCATCCTCTTCTTCCGCGATCACCTGACCTTCCTCGAGAAGGCGATGACGCAGGAGCGCATCGAGCAGGGCCTGCTGGCCGTGGCCAACGAGCTCGAGGTGAAGCAGAGGACGTTCGCCGAGCGGCAGGGCATCCGGCTTTATGGCGAGCAGAAGGGACATGTTCTGGGGTCCGAGGCCATCTGCCACTCGAAGATCCTCGAGGACTACGCCGAGCCAGGCATGCTGATCATCGGGACCGACTCGCACACCCCGCATGCCGGTGCGGTGGGTGCGATCGCGTTCGGTGTGGGGACGACCGCGATCTTCAACTCCTGGATCACCAAGGACGTGCGCGTGCGGGTCCCGCCGACGTTCAAGGTGGTTATCCACGGGAAGCCACGCGGGAACGTCACCGCCAAGGACTACATGCTGGAGATCCTAAGGCACCCTTACGTTCGTGACGGGCACGCCATCGGCCAGATCATCGAGTACGCGGGACCGGCCGTGGAGGCCCTCTCGGTCGACGAGCGCGCCACCATGACCAACATGGCCGCCGAGGTGGGCGCGTTCACGGGCATCGTGGGTGCGGACGCCAAGACCGTCGAGTTTCTGGTCGGCGAGCGGGGGATGGAACGCTCCCACGCGGAAGCGCTCGTCCAGGGAATGCAGAGCGATCCGGACGCCCACTACGTGAAGGTCATCGAGATCGACGCATCCAGCGTTCGCCCGATGGTCGCCCTGCCCGGAGATCCGGGGAACGGGCTTTTCATCGACGAGCTCGCCGACGAGCCCGTTCGGATCGACATCGCCTACGCGGGGTCCTGCACTGCCGGCAAGAAGGAGGACATGGACATGTACGCCCGTGTCTTCCGGGCCGCCCGCGATCAGGGGCTGACCGTACATCCCGACGTGCGCTGTTACATCCAGTGCGGGTCGATCGAGGTCCGCGAGTACTGCCGGGCGCAGGGGTATCTGGAGCTCTTCGAGGCCATGGGCGCCACGTTCATCGAGCCGGGGTGCGGTGCGTGTATCAACGCCGGACCCGGTGTGACGGCCTCCCCGGACGAGGTATCCGTGTCGTCGCAGAACAGGAACTTCCCCGGCCGGTCCGGTCCGGGGCAGCTCTACCTGGCGTCTCCATACTCGGTTGCCGCCAGCGCGGTGGCGGGGTTCGTCACGGACTGGACCCCCGGCAAACCGATCCAGCCGGTTGCTCACCGCGAGCCGCAGCCAACCTAGCCGAGACCCCACTCTTGGGTCCGCGCAAACGCGCGGGGAGGGCCCTAGTCGCGCTCCGCGATCCGGGCCGGTTTCTGGGCCCTCTCCACACGGTTTCGCCCGTTCCCCTTGGCCTCGTATAGCGCATTGTCCGCGGCGAGCAGGAGTGTGTCCGCGTCCGAGCCCGACACCCCGAGCGTGGCGACTCCGAGGCTGGCGGTCACCCGCAGCGCCTGCCCCCGCGGATCGGGCACCCCGGCGGCGGCGATGCCTGCTCTGATGCGCTCCGCCAGCCGAAACGCGCCATTCAGGTCGGTCTCCGGGACCAGCACCGCGAACTCCTCGCCTCCCAGGCGGCCGACCAGGTCGACCTCACGCACCACCTCCTCGATGGCACGGGCCGCACTGACCAGCACCCGGTCGCCCATACCGTGGCCGAAGCGGTCGTTCACCTGCTTGAAGCGGTCCAGGTCGAGGACGATCAGGGAGAGAGGACGCTCGTGCCTGAGTGCCCGCCGCAGCTCCGCCTCCAACGTCGACGTGAAGTGCCTGCGATTGCTCAGCCCCGTCAGCGTATCCGTGTTGGCGAGCCTCTCGAGCTCGCGGTTGGCCAGCTCCAGTGAGGCGCTCGCCTCGCGCAGACCCTGCTCGATGCGCCGGCGATCGGTCGTCTCCCGAAAGACCAACACGCGACCGCGGGTCCGCCTGCCGCCCTGAAGCATCGAGATGCGCACGTCGTACGTGCGCTCCTCCCCCGAGTGGCGCAGCGGAAGGTCACGGACCTCGCCCCCGCTTTCCAGTTGAGGCCCGCCGAGCACGGGAGCGTCCAATAGCTCGGCGAACGGGCGACCGATCGGCGAGTCGCCGTGATCGCCGAGGATCGCGGCCCCCGCGGGGTTGAGGTCGAGAATGCACCCCTTGTCGTCCAGCACGAACACCGCGTCCCCGATGCGGTCCACGACGTCGCTCCTCGCGATCGGCCTTTGATCCGGGCTCGTCGGGTGCAGGAGGCTCCAGCAGAGGACGGATGTGCCGAGGGCGAGCGCGAACGGAGTGAGATCGAGCCACTGAGCGGGATAGAGGGGCGAGAGGTAGAGCAGGTTGACTGCGGCCCCGAGACCGGGGGCCAACAGCACGGCTGCGAAGTGCTGCCAGCGGCCTACCTGCGCGAGGCGCCAGCCGAGCACCGCCGCACCCGCGGCCATCAGGCAGTACGAGTACACGACGTGGAAGGCGAAGTACGGGCCGTACTCGATGCTGAGCGCTACGTAGGACTCACCTTCGACGAGCGCGAGGCTCGACCACATGAGACCGTGGCGCTCGTTCGTGAGCACGACAGCGACACTGAGAAGCGCCGGGGTCCACACGAGCGGGCGGGTGATCCCGCGCAGCCAATGGTCCCGGCCGCTGTACTTCAGAGCGAAGATCAGCCACAGCACCGGAGTCGCCGCGATGGCGGGGTATTGCAGCTTGGCGGCCCAGACCATTGCGGAAGCCGACGTCAACGAGACCTCGGCGATATGCGCGGCAGACCAGACCGCCAACGCGAGAAGGAGGGCGTAAAGGGTGCCACTGCCGGAAACCTGCGGCCGGCCTCGGGCATAGTGTGCCCCGGCCAGGCTCAGGATCACGGCCGCCAGAGACGGCAGCATCCAGACTGTGAGCTGTACCCCTTCGACCATCGTCGCCCTTCGGCCCCGGAGGGTGCCACACCGGGTCACGCGGCGTGACGCCTTGCCCCAGGCGCGCGGGTGCAGGTTCCGTACCTGGCTGACGAGGGATGGCAAACGCAAACCCCGATCGCCACTCGGGCGACCGGGGTCCGATGGTCATGGTCGCTGCTGGGCTCGAACCAGCGACCCCTACGATGTGAACGTAGTGCTCTACCAACTGAGCTAAGCGACCGCGCCACCCGCGACGAGCGGTCGGCAGCGACCGGCCGCGCAGGCATACCCCCACGGGGAATCGAACCCCGGTCTCCTGGCTGAGAACCAGGTATCCTAGGCCACTAGACGATGGGGGCAGACGAGCCCCGAATTCTGGGGCCCGGAAGCCCTGAATGCGAGGGACGGAAAAGTTATCAGGGGCCCCAGGGGCGTCAACCCCCCGCAAGAAACGCCGGCGATGTTATTTTTCTCCTCCCACCGAGCGGAGATCCCGGGAAGCGAACCCCGGCGTGTGGCCGTCCGGTCGGGTACTCCTCTGGGTGCATCAACGGAGAACTGAATGCCCGCGAAGCTGGATCGGGAGGCCGTGCAGGCATGGCTCACGGACCGTGAGGGCTGGAAGCTGGAGGGTGACGCCATCCGTAAGGTGTTCGCGTTCAAATCCTTCCGCTCGAGCATCGTTTTCGTGAATCGAATCGCGACGCTGGCGGACGAGGCCGATCACCACCCCGACGTGGACATCCGCTACGACCGGGTGACGCTCACCCTGTCCACGCACGACGCCGGTGGCCTCACCGAGAAAGACCTCGAGCTCGCCCGCGCGATCGACTTCGCGACCTCCGCGCGCTGAGGACGCCTTCCTTCATGATCGCGATCGATCTGGCCGGAAAACGCGCCCTGGTGATGGGCGTCACCAACAAGCGGAGCCTCGGGTGGTCCGTCGCGGAACGCCTGGCCGAGGCAGGTGCCTCGCTTGCCCTGAGCTACCAGGGTGAGCGCCTCCGAGACGGGATCGAGAAGCTCGCCGCCGACCTCCCCGAGTCACGGACCTACGAGGTCGACGTGACAGATGCCGGGCAGGTAGAGGCCATGTTCGCGGACCTCGCCGGTGCCTGGGGCTCGATCGACTACGTGGTCCACTCCATCGCGTTCGCCCCGAGGGCGGCCATGGAGGGACGCTACATCGACACGACGCGTGACGATTGGCTCACGGCGCTCGAGGTGTCGGCCTACTCCCTCGTCTCCGTCGCCAAGGCCGCAGAAGCCCTGCTCGCCGAGGACGGCGCCGTGGTGACCATGACCTACTACGCCGCGGAGAAGGTCGTCCCCAAGTACAACGTCATGGCGATCGCCAAGAGTGCGCTCGAAGCCAGCGTACGCTACCTGGCTTACGAACTGGGGGAAAAAGGCGTCCGGGTGAACGCCATCTCCGCGGGTCCGGTCAAGACGGTCGCGGCACGTAGCATTCCCGGCTTCATGAAGATGTACGACCGGGTGGCCGGCATGGCGCCGCTCGGCCGTGGCGTCAGCGCGGCCGAAGTAGGTAATCTGGGCCTGTTCCTCTTGTCTCCGCTGGCGGCCGGCATCACCGGCGAGACGGTCTACGTCGACGCGGGCTACCACGTCATGGGCATGGATCTCGGCGAGGACGCCGCGCCCTAGGCTGAGCCAGCAGAGGCACCTGCTTCGGCTTCGAGCGCCGTGTGCGCCTCTTGCGGGCGCCCCCCGGACGCGACGCCGCCGCCCACTACCGGATGGCCGAGGTGATCCAAAACGCCAGGCCGGCGTAGGTGAGCACCAGGACCGCGCCTTCCAGCCGACCGATGGTGGACTGCGTCCTGGCGAAGGGGATGACCAGCAGGGAGATGAGGAGCACGCTCGGGAGCTCGACACGCAGCACGTCGGCGGAGACCGGGACCGGGTTGGCCATGGCCGTGATTCCGAGCACCGCTCCGAGATTGAAGACGTTGGAGCCGATGACGTTTCCGACCGCGATGTCGGCCTCGTTACGCACGGCCGCCACGATCGATGTCGCGAGCTCGGGAAGGGACGTGCCGACGGCGATGACCGTCAGGCCGATGATGAGGTCGGGGACGCCGAGCACGCGGGCCACATACGTGGCCGCCTGAACGATGGTGAACCCTCCGAGCACGAGGGTGCCGACTCCGAGCAGCACCAGGCCCAGGGCCTTGGCGGTCGTGACCGGGACGGAAGCCGGGGATCCCTCGTCGATGAACTCGGTGAACGTCCCCACGACCTCGGGCGGCTCCTCCTCGCTCGCACGGAAGACGAAGCCCAGGTAGGCGACCAGCAGGGCCACGAGGATCACGCCGTCCCCCCGGCTGATCACGCCGTCCAGAGCGATGGGGAATAGCAGGACCGTTATGACGGCCATGATCGGAACTTCCCGCTGGATCACGCGCGCACCGACCACCAGGGGCCGCACGAACGCGCTGATCCCGAGCACCAGGCCAACGTTGGCCAGGTTGGAGCCCAATACGTTCCCGAGCGCGATGTCGCTCTGGCCCTGGAGAACCGCTGTGAGGCTCACCGCCAGCTCCGGCGCCGACGTGCCGAGGGACACGATCGACAGCCCGATCACGATGGGCGGCACCCCCAGGCGACGTGCGAGGTTGGCGGATCCGTAGACGAGCCACTCGGCTCCGAAGTACAGCGCTCCGAATCCGCCAACGAGCAGGAGGACACGTGGGAGCAGGTCGACCGTCACGCGGCGACCCCAGAGCGACGGTCCAGCCAGCGGCGAAATTCGGTCGCCGAGCGAGCGTTCAAGATCTGATCGGCGGACAACCACGCCCGCCGTGCCTGATCCACCCCGAACCGCAGGAAATCGAGGTCGCGCACCGAGTGCGCGTCGGTGTTGAGCGCAATCGGAATCCCCAGCTCGCGCGCCCGCAACGCGTGCACGTCGCTCAGATCGAGGCGTCGTGGATTGCAGTTGATCTCGACGGCCACGCCGGCCTCGGCCGCCGCCAGCAGCACCGCGTCCATGTCGATCGCGTAGGGTTCACGCCGCCCGAGCAGGCGGCCTGTCGGATGGGCGAGCAGATCCACGTTGGGGTTCTGGATCGCTCGAATGACGCGGTCGGTCATGGTGACCTTGTCCTGATCCATGAACCCGTGCACCGACACGATGACGAAGTCGAGCTCCGCCAGCACCTCGTCCGTCATATCGAGCGCGCCGTCCCGGAGGATGTCGACCTCGAGCCCCCGGAAGATCTGGAAGTCCCCCAGGGTCGGCTCGAGCGCCGCCACCTCCTCCCACTGGGCGTGTACGTCCTCGGGCGTGAGCCCGCCCGCCACGCCCACGGCGGGTGTGTGGTCGGTGATGCACGCGTACTCGCACCCGCGCGCTCGGCAGGCCTCGACCATCTCCGCGATCGAGAGTTTTCCGTCGCTCCACGTGCTGTGCATGTGCAGTTCGCCGCGAATGTCGCCGACCGTGACCAGCTCCGGCAGCGTGCCCTCCCTGGCAGCCTCGATCTCGCCGCGGTTCTCACGCAGCGCCGGGTCGATCCAGGGCAGGTCCAGGGCGGCGTACATCTCCTCCTCGGTCTCTCCACCGATGCGCTCCCCTTCCTCTTTTCCGAGCCCCTCGGGGTCCGCGTCCTCGGGGATACGGAACACGCCCCACTCGTTGAGCCTCAGGCCCCGTCTGACGCCAATGATGCGCGTGGATACGTTGTGCTCCTTGGAGCCGGTGAAGTACTGGAGGGCGGCTCCGAAGGACCGGCGGGGCAGCACTCGCAGATCGACGGCGATCCCCGAGCGCAGAACCACGCTGCCCTTGGTGTCCCCGGCTCCGGTCACGCGCTCGACCCCGGGGTAGCGGACGAAATGGCCGATGATCTCCTCGGCGCCCGTCTCCGCCTGCGCGAGGATGTCCAGGTCCCCGATCGTTTCCTTCCGCCGGCGAAAGCTGCCCGCCACCTCGACCCGCTCAACACCGTCCGCTTCTCTGAGGTGGGCGAGTAGCGGCTCGAGGATCTCCTCGGCCTGCGACCGCAGAATCCGACCGGTCTGGGACCGAAGCTCCCGTATGGAGTCGAGGATCTTCGAGGCGCTTCGCTGCCCGAACCCGTCCAGTCCGGCCACACGACCGTCGGCCACGGCGGCCTCGAGCTGGTCGACCGTCGCGACTCCGAGCTCGTCCCAGAGCCTTCGGGC
The DNA here is from genome assembly GCA_024638305.1 of Gemmatimonadota bacterium. GTDB lineage: Bacteria > Gemmatimonadota > Gemmatimonadetes > Longimicrobiales > Gaopeijiaceae > JAHEKN01. The sequence continues at coordinate 8,487 of JAHEKN010000039.1, forward strand.
CTTCTTGGGACCAACGCCGTCCAGGCGCACCAACGTGACCAGGTCCCGTGGAAACTCGGATGTGATCTCCTCGATTCGCTGAAGCTTCCCCGTTTCCACGAGCTCCTGTATGTGGCTCGCGACGTTCTTGCCCACGTCGGGAAGGGCCGTCAGGTCTTCCCCCGCTTCGAGCATCGATGCCAACGAACGGGTCAAGCCGTTGATGGTCTGGACGGCGTTCCGATACGCTCGGACCCGGAACGGGTTGGCCCCCTGGATTTCCAGAAGCACAGCCAACTCCCGCAGCGTACGAGCGATCTCGAAGTTCTCCATCAATCGTGTCCCGAGCGCGAAGCGCCCGTGGGGCCGTCCTCCGGTGCCGCGGTCATGTCATCCGCCGGTTCGGCGCGCACGGGTGTGCGACTGCTGGGTGTCTCGATCAGCTCGCGGAAGCTGTTTTCGTCCAGCACGGCCACCCCCAACTCCTGGGCCTTCGTGAGTTTGGATCCGGGATCGTTACCCGCCACCACGTAGTCGGTGTCGCGACTCACCGACGAGACCACGCGACCGCCCAGGGACTCGACCCGCTTCTTGGCCTCGGAGCGGGACAGGCCATCCAGGCCGCCGGTGAACACGAACTTCTTGCCGGCCAGGGAGTCGCCGGCCGGCGCGGGAGGCAAACCGAACTCGAACCCCTTCGACAGGATGGCGTCGATGGCGGCGGAGTTGCGCGGATCTCGAAAAAACTCGTGGATGACCTCCGACATCTTGGGTCCGATCCCGGACACGTCCTCGAGATCCTCCCGGCTCGCTTCCCGGATTCGCTCGAAAGAGCGGAAGTGGCGCGCCAACTCCCCGGCCACCGTGGCGCCGACCTCCGGCACCCCGAGACCGTGGAGAAACCGCCTCAGCTCGACCTTGCGCCGAGTCCGTATCGCATCGACCAGCTTGGAAGCGGACTTCTCGGCAAAACCCTCGAGGCCCACCAGATCCTCGATTTTCAGGTCGAACAGGTTGGCAAGCTCCCGCACCAGACCCCGCTCGACCAGCTGCGTGGCCGTCTCCTCCCCCAGGCCCTCGATATCGAGCGCGCCACGCGAGCCGAAATGCTCGATGCTCCGCTTGAGCTGCGCCGGACAGCCGAACCGGTTCGGACAGACCGTGAACGGTCCGTCCTCCTCGACGGGAGTGCCGCAGGCCGGACAGAGGTTCGGCATCTCGAAGGGGGCGGCGCGCGTGCGCGCGTCCTCGGCCACCCGCTCGACCACCTGGGGGATCACGTCTCCGGCTCTCTGGATACGCACCAGGTCCCCCTCGCGCACGTCCTTGCGCAGGAGCTCTTCCCGGTTGTGCAGCGAGGCGCGGGAGACCGTTACCCCCCCGACCTCGACCGGCCGCAGTAGCGCCACCGGCGTGATCTTCCCGGTGCGCCCCACCGAGACCGCAATGCGCTCGATGCGGGTCACTTCCTTGCGAGGCTCGAACTTGAAGGCCAGCGCCCACCGGGGATGGTGCGAGGTGGACCCCAGATCGACTCTGGTGGTCAGGTGGTTGAGCTTCACCACCACCCCGTCGATCTCGTAGTCCAGGTCGTCGCGGTCACGTCCGAATGCCGCGTGATAGGCCAGGATTCCGTCGACGTCCCGGGTCAGCTCGACGCGCTCTGGCCTCTTGAAGCCCCAGTCGCCCAGCGCCTGGAACCCCTCCCAGTCGGTCTCGAAGCTCGCGCCGCGGACCAGGAGGATGTCGTAGGCCAGGAACTCGAGGGGCCGTTCTGCCGTGGAGCGGGAGTCGAGCTGGCGCAGCGCACCCGACGCCGAGTTGCGGGGGTTCACGTAGGGTTCCCCGCCCATGTTCACGACCCGCTCGTTCAGCGCCTCGAATTCGGACAGGTACATCAACGCTTCACCGCGGACGGCGAGCAGCTCGGGAACCGGTCGTTCAGCCGAACGGAGGCGGAGCGGCACCGAAGGAATGGTCCGGACGTTCTCGGTCACGCCCTCGCCCACGATCCCGTTGCCACGGGTGACCGCGCGCGCGAGGAGGCCATTCTCGTAGACCAGCTCCAGGGACGCGCCGTCCAGCTTGGGCTCCAGCAGATACTCGATCTCGTGCTCTGCGGCCTTGCGGATGCGCTCGTCGAAGCGGCGCACGTCGGCCTCGTCCTGCGTCGAGTCGAGCGACAGCATGGGCGCCGTATGCCGGATGGTGGGAAGAGCCGAGACCGGGGGGGATCCGACCCTCTGGGTTGGAGAGTCCTCGGCGCGCAGCTCCGGGAATCGGACCTCGATCGCCTGCAGCCGCCGAAACAACCGGTCGTACTCACCGTCCGAGACCGTGGGACGGGAAAGCACGTAGTACCGATAGTTGTGCTCGGACAACTCCGCCGAGAGGCGCTCGCACTCCTCGCGAGCCGCTTCCGGCGTGAGGGTCCCGACGTCTGTTTGGGAGTTGGGGTCGAGGTTGGGCAAGGCCGTCCCCGTGGTGGAAGTCAAAAACGGTAACAGGGGTCCCGTCGGACACGGAAGCCCGGCGCGGGGGCGAGACGAGCCCCGGCCGCCTTGCGACGGTGCCGTCGATCCGGTCGCTTGGGAACGCAGCATGGCCCGGAGCGCCCCTCCGGGACTCGGAGCGCTCGCTGGGAGGACCCGACAATGATACTTCGCACCTTCCGCCCGCTGATGGCGGGCTTCGTGGTGGCCGCGGTGCTAGCCGCGCCTGCGACCGTACCGCTCACCGGGCAGGCTGGCGACTTCGGTGACCTCGCGGCCGGACCCTACGACCGCCTGGTCATCCGGGGCGCAATGGTCATTCCCGGTCACGGGGGGCCGCTCGTGGGCCCGTACGACATCGTGATCGAGGGCAACGTCATTTCCGAGATGATTCCATTCGATCCGGTTACGGCGGAGCGCCGGGCCGACGACACGCGCCCCACGGGCGACCGGGTCATCGAGGCGGACGGCATGGTGGTCATGCCGGGCATGATCGATCTCCACATGCACCTCCGACAGGAGCCGATGGAGATCGAGTATCCCTACTATCTCAAGCTGGCCCATGGTGTGACCACACTGGTGCCGGCGCCGGATCGAGGCCTGGACGCGGCCATGCGCGACGCGGCCCGCGCCGGCCGCAACGAGATTCTGGCGCCCCGCATGTTCCCCATCTGGGGCTGGGCCGAGGGAACGGACCATCCGCGCGGGTTCTACGAGAATCCGGTGAATGCCCCGGCCATCGCCCGGGAGATGGTCGCCGCGGGCGCGCACGTGGTCAGCCTCGGAAGCGTGACCTGGGACAAGGCGCTGTTCGGCGCAGTTGCCCGGGCGGTATACGACGCCGGGGGAATCACCACCATCCACCTGCCGCCCTCGACCAACGCGGTGGTGGACGCAGTGGACGCGGCCTGCGAGGGCGCGACCATGATCGAGCACCACTACGCATACGCCGAGTCGGCGCTGGACCGACAGACGCAGGACTATCCGCGGGACTACAACTTCAACGACGAAAACCATCGCTTCCGCGAGGCGGGACGGGTCTGGTTGGAGGCCGGCGCCACCGCCAAGGAGCGGCTCCTGGGCGAGGTGGCGCAGCAGCTCGTGGACTGCGGCGTGACGATGCTGCCCACCCGGGTCGTGTACGAGGCCAACCGGGACATCCTCCGTGCCCAGAGCCTCCCCTGGCACGCCAAGTACACGCACCAGGCCCTCATCAACTGGAACCTCCCCAATCCCGCCTTCCACGGATCCTACCACTACGACTGGACCTCGGACGACGAGTATTACTGGACGTACGCATTCGACCTCTGGGGAGACCTGATCTACGAGTTCAACAAGAGAGGCGGCCGCGTCGCCTACGGCACCGATGACAACTACATCTGGGCCACGCCCGGCTTCTCGAACGTCCGCGAGCTCCAACTCCTGCGCGAGTCGGGCATGCACAACCTGGAGATCCTCCAGTCCGCCACCCTCAACTCCGCCGAGACCCTGCGCCAGGAGCGCCTCGGCCTGGTGCGCCCGGGATACCTGGCCGATCTGGTGATCGTGGACGGCAACCCGGCATACAACTTCCGCTTCCTCTATTCGTTCGGCGCGCTGCGGCTCGACGACTCGGGTCAGATGATCCGGACTCGCGGAATCGTGCACACCATCAAGGACGGCGTCGTCATCGAGAACGACCGGCTCATGGAGGAGGTGGCTCGGATGGTTGCCGAGTCCAAGCGCGGCATCGGCCCGAGCGTCGTCGAGCAGCCTTTCGTGATCGCGCCGGCGGGAGGAGCTCCTGGCGGAACGCGCCGGTGATGGATGTCGAGGCGCTCCGCGCCGACACGCCGGGGACGGCGCACCGAATCCATCTGAACAACGCGGGGGCGGGGCTCATGCCCCGCCCCGTGGTCGAGGCGATCAAGGAGCACATCGACCTGGAATCACGCGTCGGGGGCTACGAGGCCGCCGCGGAGCGCCAGGAGCAGATCGGCGCAGCCTACCGTGCCGTGGCCGACCTGGTCGGCGCGCACCCGTCCAACATCGCGATGCAGGAGAATGCCACGGCCGCGTTCAACGCCGCGCTCTCGGCGGTGCCCTTCGCCCCGGGCGACGTCATCCTCACGACACGCAACGACTACGTCTCGAACCAGATCGCCTTCCTGTCCCTCCAGCAGCGCATGGGCATCCGGGTGGAGCGGGCGCCGGACGCGCCCGAGGGCGGTGTCGACGTCGAGGCGTTCGGCAAGCTGGCCCATCGGCTCGGCCCCAGGCTCGCGACCATCACCCACGTCCCGACCAACTCGGGAATGATCCAGCCGGTCGTGGACATCGCCCGAGCCTGTGCGGATCGCGGCGTTCCGCTCCTGGTCGACGCCTGCCAGTCCGTGGGTCAGCTCGACGTGGACGTGGCCGAGCTGGGCTGCGACTTCCTGTCGGCTACCGGACGTAAGTTCCTGAGGGGCCCACGGGGCGTGGGCTTCCTTTACGTGTCCGATCAGGCCTTGGAACGCGGGTGGGAGCCCCTGTTCCCCGACCTCCGTGGCGCCGATTGGATCGACCCCGATCTGTATCAGCCCCGCCCCGACGCGGCCCGCTTCGAAAACTGGGAGTTCGCGTACGCGCTCGTGCTCGGCCTTGGCGCCGCCGCCCGTTACGCGCTCGACCTCGGGCTGCCCGCCATCGAGCAGCAGGTGCTCCATCTGGGCAAGGCGCTCCGCGAGCGCTGCGCCGCCCTACCGGGTGTCACCGTGCTCGACCGCGGCCAGCGGGTGGGAGCCATCGTCACGCTCCACCTCGCCGGGCACGACCCTCTCGCGGTGATGGAGCTGCTGCGGACGCGTGGCATCAACACGGGATACGCCACGCGTGAGGCCGCGGTCCTGGACTTCGACGACAAGGGCGTGGACGGCGCCCTGCGGGTTTCCCCTCATTATTACAACACGCTCGACGAAATCGACCGCTTCGTGGACGCGATCGCCGACCTGTGAGCGCGAGCGCCGGAGAGGGTCCACGACCCAGCGGGGCCGCAATCGCCGACGCGGCCAGAGCCGTCGAGCCCTCACTCCGCCCCCACGTGCTCGAGACGGGTATCGAGCTATCGTCCGCCCTGGGAACCCGCACGGGCGCCACGGTCCTGCTCAAGCTCGAGAACACGCAGCGTACCGGGTCATTCAAGGCACGCGGCGCCCTGAGCAAGCTTCTGGCCCTGGGCCAAGCGGAGCGGGCCCGGGGAGTCGTGACGGCATCCTCCGGGAACCACGGGCTCGCGTTGGCCTGGGCAGGCAAGGCTCTGGGCGTCTCCGTCGAGGTGCACGTGCCGCTCGGCGCGTCGCCGGCCAAGCTGTCCCGCATCACGGCGCTCGGGGCGGACCTCCGCATCGAGGGCCAGGACGGGCTCGACAGCGAGCTCGCCGCCCGCAGCGTCGCCGCGGAGAGCGGGCGCGCCTACGTATCTCCGTACAACGACCGGGACGTCATCGCCGGCCAGGGGACCATCGGCGTGGAGATCCTGCGCGCGCTGGCTGGCGAGCCCCCCCTGGACGCCCTGTTCGTGGCGCTCGGCGGGGGCGGGTTGGTCGCCGGGATCGCCAGCGTGCTCAAGGAGGCCTGGCCGGACCTCGAGGTGGTTGCCTGCTCGCCCGCCAACTCCGCCGTCATGGCCGAGTCGGTTCGGGCCGGCCGGATCCTGGAGATGCGCTCAGAGCCCACACTTTCGGACGGGACAGCCGGAGGGATCGAGCCGGACTCGATCACCTTCGGCCTCTGCAGGGAGCTGGTCGACCGCTACCCGACGGTCGGAGAGGAGGAGATCGCTGCGGCCATGAGGCATGTCCTCGAGGTGGAGCACACGTTGATCGAGGGAGCGGCCGCCGTACCGGTCGCGGCCCTGCTGCGCGAGGGAGGAGCCCACCGGGGTCGGCGCGTGGCCGTCGTGCTCTGTGGAGCCAACGTCAGCCTGGACACGCTCCGGACTGTGCTCAGCGCCGGAACGTGACCCCGGTGACGCGGCCCCCGGGTCCGACCATCCAGCCCGTCTGGGCGGCCGCGAACCCCACGGCCCAATAGCTCACGGTGTCGAGGGGCATCCAGCTACTCCCGCCATCGCGGGACCAAGCGGCGCCAGACGGCCCCACCACGAACACCCCGTCCGTGCCGGGCACCCAGGCCGATCCGTAGACCGGGCCCGGGAAACCGGGTGCAGTGGACGCCGTCCACGTTCTTCCGCCGTCCGACGTCCGAGCGGCGTTCGCGGTGGGCGCGTCCATCTGCTCGAGGTCGCCGCCCAGGGCCACACCGGTCTCCCCATCGCGGAACGAGACCGTCGTGAGGCCGGCCGCCTGCCCCCGCACCACGGGGACGTCCGCTGCCTGCCAGTTGGCGCCAAAATCCTCCGTCCACAGGACCCGGGCCGCGCCGCCGGCACCGGTCGCGATCCAACCCGCCCCGCCTGGGCCGACCCGGGCGCACGTCCCGCTCGCGGCGAAGCCACCCTCCCCCTCGAGCGCGGCGGGAAGGGCGGTCGGCCCCAGGCGCGCCCAGGTGCGGCCACGGTCCGTCGAGCGCAACACGAACGGGATGCCGTCGAACGAGTCTCCGTAGGCGATCCCCCGGTCGTCCCAGAAGTCGAGACAGTCGAGAAAACCGCGCTCGTCGTCCATGAGGTAGGCGAGCGTCCACGTCTCGCCCCCGTCCGCGGTGTGATAGAGCCGCGAGTCGGAACCGCTGCCGGCCGTGAGCACGGCGGCCTCGCCGGCCGAGAAACCGTGGACGTCCCGGAACTGGAGGCTGTCGCCGACCGGGGTAGCCACCGCGGCCCAGCCCGATCCCCCGTTCGTTGAACGGAGCACGACACCTTCGTGCCCGCTCGCCCACACCACGTCGGGGCTCACCGGACTCACCGCCTGGAGCAGGGCCTCCGTGCCCGACGCCTGCGTGGCGAGCGTCGGCTCCCCGAGCGCCACTAGCGTCCCTGCGCCTCCATCCGGAGCGCCCGGTGCACAGCCCGGTGCACCGACGGCTGCAGCCGCGGCCAGCAGCGCATGGTGGCCCGCCCTCAGTAGCACACACCGCGATCTCATGCCGGACGGTACGGAGCCTGTGCGCGAGCCCGCCAGTCTTCCGGGCCGGCTCCGCCTTTTCGGTGGCTCCTCGATTGAAGAGATTCGAAGCGTCCCCCGTATCCGTCACGCACCCCCGAGATTGGAGCGGCATTGCAGCCGGAGGTCGAGAGGGAACTCATTCGCAAGTGCAAGGCCGGGGGCCCACGCTTCTATGAGCCCATCGTCCGCGCTTACGAGGGCCCAGGGATGCGCCTGGCCATGGGAATGATGGGGAACGTGGAGGACGCCCACGACGCGCTCCAGGAGGCCTTCGTCAAGGCGTGGCAGTCCTTGGATCGGTTCGACGGCGGACGGCCCTTCGGACCGTGGTTCTTTCAGATTCTCCGCAATCAATGCCGCGACCTGCTCCGCTCTCGGCAGGCGCGATTCAAGCTGGAAACGGTGGACGAGCGACTCGAGGCTCGTCCGGCGGGACTGGCCAGCAGTCCGGAACGGGATCGAGAGAAGCGAGCTGCGACGGAAATGCTCTGGAAGGGACTTGAACGGATTGGCGCTGAGCACCGGGAGATCCTGGTGCTCAAGGAGCTCGAGGGTCTGCGCTACTCGGAGATCGCAGAGGTTCTGGGAATCCCCGACGGGACGGTTGCCAGCCGCCTCTACCACGCGCGTCGTGCGCTCCGGGACGCGCTCGACGAACTGGGCGTCTCGTACGCCTGATATCACGCGCCGCGGGCGCACGCAGTGAGAACGGGGGACTGTTGGATTATTCGAACGACGACCTGATGCGGTATCTCGATGGCGAGATGCAGCCCGGCGACCGGGCCCGTTTCGAAGGCATCGTCGAGGCTTCGACGGAGCTGCAACGGGAGCTCGCGCTTTACCGGGCCCTCAAGGACAATCTTCAGGGCATCTCCTTCGCACCCGCGCTCGCTGGCCGGTCCGTCTGGGATCGGGTGAACGCCCGTCTCGCACGGCCGATCGGCTGGGTCATGCTCGTAATCGGGGCCACACTCTGGGCAATCTACGGTGGCTACATCTACCTACAGTCCGCCATCAACGCCTGGGAGAAGCTGGCCACGTCCGCTGTGATCTCCGGCATTCTCATTCTGTTCGCCACCGTTGCCTGGGAGCGGTACCGCGCCTGGCTGGTGGATCCGTACAAGGATGTCCATCGATGATCATCACGACGACGGACGAGATCGCGGGCAGGGACGTGGAGGAGGTCTTCGGCCTCGTGCGGGGAGCGACCATCCGTTCGCGGCACATCGGTCGCGACGTGGTCGCCGCGCTGAGGAACGTCACCGGTGGCGAGATCATCGAGTACACGAAGATGCTGGCGGAGGCCCGCGAAGAGGCTATCGACCGGCTCGAGGCCGAAGCACGGGCACTTGGCGCCAACGCCGTCGTGGGCGTGCGGTTCCAGACGTCCACCGTGATGCGCGGAGCGGCCGAGTTGCTTTGCTACGGCACCGCGGTGAGGCTGGCGCCACCCGCTTGAAGTCTGTCGGCCCCGGCGGCAGTTTGCGGCCGGGTAGCCCCGGACGCCCGTTGGATCAGCCCCTCACTCCCAGCGAGACTCCGACATGGGGGTTCTTTCCCTCATCGTAGCCGACTCCGTCACCACGGCACGGCTGACGAACGCGGTGGGGAAGGCCTTTCGGGTCGTCAGCCACGACGGGTGGCGCGACTTCCAGAGCTCGCTCGAAGCGGTCATGCCCGCAGCCGTGATCGTGGACATCGATCACCCGAGCGGACCGGACAGCGTCGGACAGCTGATGAACGCATCGAGGGCGGGCGGCTTCGGCGTCGTCGTGTGCTCGTCGTTCGAGGGGCGAGAGCTCGCCCTTTACGAGCTGGGGGTCGCGGGCGTGGGCGGATTCATCCTGTCCAGTGAAGCGGCGAACCGCGCCGTGGTGCGGAGTAACATCGAGCGGGCCGTCTCGCTGTCGGTGGCGGAGCGGCTCGCCGCCGACCTTCCGGCCTGGATCCCGCCACTCGGCCGCACGGCGCTGCGTTGGTCCGTCCAACACGCCACGGAGAGCCCCTCGGTCGCCAAGCTCGCGGTCGAGGTCGGGCACTCGGCGGGGTCCCTTCGCAAGACGCTGCTTCGGAGAGGCCTTCCGAGCCCCAAGCGGACGCTGATGTGGGGTCGACTCTTCTTCGCTGCCCGCGAGCTCGCCCGGTCCACGCCCAGCGTGGAGAGCCTGGCACACCGGCTGGGCTACGCATCACGATCGGGACTCACGCGTATGATGAAACGTGAACTCGGCGCTCCGCCGCGGGTCTTACGCGGGCGCGACGTCTGGCAGCGCGCGGTGTCCACCTATCTGGCGGAGCTGAAATCGGCGTGACGTGCGCCTTGCACCGATGAGCCCGAAGTCCGGCATTCCGGGGCGGACGCGCGCGTGGGCCCTGCTCCATGTGTGGATGGCCGCCGCCTGCGCCACGGTCGGCGTCCCGCAGTCAGGGTCGGACGCGGCTTCCGGCACTCGGCGCGCCGGTCCCGTGCCGGCCCGTGCGGACGAGACCGGGACAGCCACGACAACGGGACCGAGGGACACGGTCTACGTGATCGACACGGTTCCGGCCGACCCTGACAGCCCGGTGTTCGCGGAGGAGATGCTGGTTCCCGCGACGATCGATCCCCTCCTCGACCAGCGCGTTCGCCTCGTCACCGACGCGCCACGGTTCCGCCAGATGCAGTGGGGGATCCTCGCTCGCGACATGCATACCGGGCGGGTGATCTACGAGCGCGACGCCCATCGGAAGTTCGTGCCTGCGTCGAACATGAAGGTGCTCACGGCGGCCGCGGCCCTGACCGAGCTCGGCGGCGATTTCCGATTCGTGACCGCCCTCTGGTCGGATGCGGAGATCGACTCGGGGGGAACCCTCGCGGGCGCCCTCGTCCTGGACGGCCGCGGGGACCCGACGCTATCGGGGCGCTTCCACGAGAGCGGTCGCGCCGCGTTGGCGACCCTTGCCCGCCGGCTCCGGGCGGCTGGTGTGCGGCGGGTCACCGGCCCCCTGGTCATCGACGCCAGCCGTTGGGACTCGACCGGGGTCCGGGGAACCTGGATGGTCGAAGACCTTGGATGGCCCTGGGGCGCGAGCGGCGGAGCCTTCGTGATCGACGAAGGCGAGATCGACGTGGTCGTATTGGGGGGCAACGCTCCGGGCGACCCCGCGCGGGTCATCTGGCCGTCCGACCTCGACGCGGGGCGCTTCAGCGCCGACGTGGTCACCACCGCCGTCGACACAGTCGATCTGCGGCCGGGATTCCGACCCGAGCGCAAGCAGATCGTGCTCGGCGGGCGCATTCGGCCGGCGGTGCAACGGCGCGAGTCTCTGGCCGCCCGCGATCCGGTCGGGATCGCCGGAGAGTTGCTGCTCGCCGCCCTCCGTGCCGAGGGCGTTCGGGTCGACGGCGGGCTCGAGTTCCGCTGGGAGCCCGGCGAGCCGATCGGTCGAGCCTGTACGTCCGGGGCCATCGACGCGTGCGGCGCCCGTCGCCTGGCGAGTCTGGAGTCGCCGCAGCTCACCGCCGTGGTGAGGGCGTTCCTCGCGCCCAGTCAGAACTTCATCGCCGAGCAAGTCGTGCGGGTGCTCGGCATGGAGCGAGGGAGCCGGGGTAGCTGGGAGGAAGGCATCCGGGTCATGGAGCTCGCGCTGACACGCGAGTTCGCGGTCTTGACCGGCGACCTCGACCTCCGCGACGGGTCAGGGCTCTCGGCCTATGGCCTGGTGACGCCCAGAGCGCTCGTCGATGTCCTCTTCAAGATCCGCATCGGGGGTATGGGGGAGGGCTTCCGGGACGGCCTCGCCACCCCCGGCGAGGGCACGCTTTCGGGCAGGCTGGGGGACCTGAGCGGGCGGCTGTGGGCCAAGACCGGCAGTCTGACACACGTCAACTCGTTGGCCGGTTATCTCGTGCGGGACAATGGCCGCGAGTTGGTCTTCAGCATCCTGACGGGCAACTCGGGCCTCGAGTCCCGTGAGGTTCGGCGCGCCATCGACCAACTGGTTCGCGAACTGGCCCGCTGGTAGGGCGCGTGCCGGAGATCGTCGATTGGCGGGGCAGCCTGGGGCGGGCGCTCGCCCGCTCCTAGACCGCGGTGAGTGCCCGCCGCATGCTTTTGTACCCTTCCTCGAGGAAGAACTTCACGTGCGGGAAAGAGAACGCCGAGTACTCGTCCACGGCGGGCCGCACGTAGACGAGCGGCGGGCCGTCCCAGTTGAGCACGGCCTCACGCCGCTGCCGACCAGACATGATGGCGAACAGGCGGTCGTGCACCGCCACCAGCCCCTGCTCGAGGATGCGGTCGGCATCAGCATTCTCGCCGGAGCCGACGTCGACCGCGATGATCCCGGTCGCACCCAGCTCCACCGCCCTGGTGAGCGGTAGCACGTCGTCGGTGCCGCCGTCCACGTAGAGCTGCCCGCCGATCCGCGCGGGCGGGTACAAGACCCCGAGAGCCGTCGATGCGTAGCAGGCGTCCACGAGCGACACGTCCTCCCGCACGCCGTGCCCGAACCACTCGGTCCGGCCCGTCCCCAGGTTCACGGCGTTCACCTGAAGGAGGATGTCGAGATCCGACCAGCTCGGGACCGGAAGGACCCGCTCGATGTAGGCCTTGAGCACGTCGCCCCGAAACACGCTCTGCTCACGGATCCCGTTCACCCACACCACGCCACGGTTGAGCTTGGCGATGTCCTCCTTGCGCAGGGACATTCCCAGGCGCACGAGCCGGTCCCAGGGCATCCCACCCGCGATGCAGGCCCCGATGAGCGCCCCGATGCTCGTCCCGACGATTCCCGTCACCGGGACGCGGGCCTCCACCAGCGCCTGCCAGGCTCCCGCGTGCGCCACGCCACGGATTCCGCCACCGCCGAGCACCACCCAGATGCGTGGCCCGAGCTCCTCGAGGGGTCGGACCGGCCACGGTGCCAACGGCGCTTTCTTCCGGGCACTCACCAGTACCGACCTCCACTGGGTCCGCCACGACTGCCTGGTTCCAGCGCGCCGGCGGCGCCGTCACCCTGTGGCGCGCCGCGATCGTGGCGGACGGGGCTGGATCGCCGTCCGCTGCACCCCTGTTTCCGTTGACCTCGTGGAGGGGCCTGGATAGCTTCAATGAAAATAAGAATCATTCTTGATAAGACGGCTCCGCGACGCCATCACGGTGCGCGGAGCCATGCTGCCTAACTGAGTAGGAACCCCCACGAATATGACCGATTCTCCCATTCTGAAGATCTCCGGGCTACGGGCCAAGGTAGCCGAGGAGGATCTCGAAATCCTGAAGGGAGTCGATTTGGAGCTCCGCGCCGGCGAAATCCATGCGATCATGGGTCCCAACGCGTCCGGCAAGAGCACGCTGGCCAAGATCGTCGCCGGGCACCCCGGATACGAAGTGACCGGCGGATCGATCCGCTACCGAGATCGCGATCTCCTGGAGCTCGAGCCGGACGAGCGCTCCCGCGCGGGCGTCTTCATGGCCTTCCAATACCCCGTCGAGATCCCCGGCGTATCGATCGCCAATTTCCTGCGCACGGCGCTGCAGGCACGGCTGGACGAGGGCGAAGAGCTCGACTTGTTCGATTTCCAGGACCGGCTCCTCGAGCGGATGGACCTCCTGGACATGGAGCCGGCTTTCGCGGAGCGGCCCGTGAACGAGGGGTTCAGCGGTGGGGAGAAGAAGCGCAACGAGATCCTGCAGATGGCCGTGCTCGAGCCCATGCTGGCGTTGATGGACGAGACCGATTCGGGCCTCGACATCGACGCGCTCCAGGTGGTGGCAAGCGGCGTGAACAAGCTCAAGAGCGAACGGCCGGAGATGGCCGTGCTGCTGATCACTCACTATCAGCGCCTCCTCAACTTCATCCGGCCGGACGTGGTCCACGTCATGGTCGACGGCCAGATCGCCCGCACGGGCGGGCCCGAGGTCGCGCTCGAGTTGGAAGCGGGTGGGTACGCCACGTACCGCGAGGCCGAGGCCGCAGTCTAAGGTCGGCTGCGCGCCCCGAAACATGATGTCTGGTTCCCGTCGCAACGTCGCGGCGGGGAGGAACCGACTGAGGTCGACATGCCTGAAAACGAGCTGGTCCAGGGACTGGGCCTCGACGACTACAAGTACCACTTCATCACCGAGGACGAACCCCTTTTTCGCTCCGATCGGGGGCTGAACGAGAAGGTCGTCCGCGAGATCTCCGCTCAGAAGGGCGAACCGGATTGGATGCTGGACTTCCGGCTCAAGGCTCTGCGCGTGTACAACGCCAAGCCTATGCCGAGCTGGGGCGGCGACCTTTCCAAGCTCGAGTCCGTGCTGGACCAGATCTACTTCTACGTCCGGCCCCAGGAGAAGATGGAGCGCTCCTGGGACGACGTCCCCGAGTCGATCAAGGACACCTTCGAAAAGCTGGGGATTCCCGAGGCCGAACGGGAGATTCTGGCGGGCGTGGGCGCACAGTACGAGTCCGAGATGATCTACCACTCCCTCAAGAAGGAGTGGGAGGAGCAGGGGGTCATCTTCGACTCCATCGAGGACGGGCTCAAGAACCATCCCGAGCTCTTCCGCAAGTACTTCTCGAAGATCGTGCCGGTGGCCGACAACAAGTTCGCCGCTATGAACGCGGCGGTGTGGTCCGGCGGCTCGTTCGTGTACATCCCGCCGGGCGTCGAGTTGGGGACGCCGCTCCAGGCCTATTTCCGGGTCAACCAGGAGCAGATGGGCCAGTTCGAGCGGACGCTCATCATCGCAGACGAGGGCTCGCGGGCCCACTACATCGAGGGATGCACCGCCCCGGTCTACTCCACGGACTCGTTCCACTCCGGTGTGATCGAGATCGCCGTGTTGCCGGGCGCCCACTTCCGCTACACGACCATCCAGAATTGGTCGAACAACATGTACAACCTCGTGACCCAGCGTGCGCTGGTGCATGAGGGCGCCACCATGGAATGGCTGGACGGGAACCTGGGTTCCAAGCTCACCATGAAGTACCCGTCCTGCTACCTGATCGGTGAGCGGGCCCACGGCTCGATTCTGTCGATCGCGTACGCCGGCGACGGACAGCACCAGGACACCGGGGGCAAGGTCGTGCACGCCGCCCCCAACACCACGTCGTCGATCGTCTCCAAGTCGATCTCGAAGGGGACGGGCCGCTCGACCTACCGAGGCCTCTGCAAGGTCTACGAGGGATCGACCGGCACCAAATCCAACGTCGAGTGCGACGCCCTCCTGATCAACGAGACCTCGCGGACCGACACGTACCCATACATCGAGATCGAGGAGAAGGACGCCAACGTGGGGCACGAAGCCACGGTCTCGAAGATCGGGGACGAGCAGCTCTTCTACCTGACGAGTCGCGGCATGCCCGAGGAAGAGGCCATGGCGCTCATCGTACGCGGCTTCATCGAGCCCATCGCCAAGCAGTTGCCCCTGGAGTACGCGGTTGAGCTGAATCGGCTCATCGAGCTGGAAATGGAAGGCTCCGTTGGGTAGGGGCGAGCTCTGGGCCCTCACATCGGGCCGGTACTCGCCCGCCTACCCCCGCATCCCGACCGCCGGGCCCGAGCGCGTACGCTCGGGGGCCCGCAATCGACCCCGAATGAACCGAGCATGACGATAACCGCCGAGATGATGGAAGGAGTGACCACCGAGCTCTGCCGAGAGGCCGCCGAGCACGCCGCTTCCGAGGGCCCGGACTGGCTGCGAGCCCGCCGACTGGAGGCGTGGGACCTCTACGAGGCCACGCCCATGCCTACGACCAAGCTCGAGACGTGGCGCTATACGGACCTCGAGCGGAAGCTCGATCTCGATCGGCTCGAGCTCGCCGACCGGGAGGCCGTGCCCTTCGACACGGTCGACTATCCAGAAGCGGTGCGTACCGCCATGAACGAGGATCGTCGCGGGACGGGCCACGTCGTGGAAATCGACGGCGCGGTCGTACACGTAGACCTGGATCCCGAGCTCGCGGCCTTGGGTGTGGTCCTCATGTCACTCAGGCGGGCCGTGGACACGCACGGGGAGCTCCTGGAGCGGCATCTCGCGACCAAGGCCGTGCCCGCCTCGGACGGGAAATTCCAGGCGCTCAACGCGGCGCTCTGGAGCGACGGTGTGTTCCTCTACGTGCCGCGCGGCGTCCGCCTCGAGCACCCTGTACGGGTCACGCGCTGGGCCTCGGCGCCCGGGACGGCGTACTTCACCCGCACGCTGGTGCTCGCGGACCGCGAGAGCCAGGTCTCGTTCGTCGACGAGATCCTGTCCCCCAATTTCGAGAGCCAGACTCTGCACTCCTCGGCTGTGGAGATGTTCGCTCTCGACGGCGCCCAGGTTCAGTACGTCTCGCTGCAGCGGATGGGCCGGGGCGTGTTCCACCTCTCCCAGCAGCGCACGTTGGCGCATCGCGACTCCACGCTCGACACCCTGAACGTCAACCTGGGAGCGTCGGTTGCCCGCCTGGACCTGAACGCCCAGTTGCTCGGCCCCGGCGCCAACTCGGACATGATGGGCCTCTATTTCGGCGACGACGATCAGCACTTCGACCACTCGACGAGCCAGGATCACATCGCCCCGCACGCCAAGTCCGATCTCCTCTACAAAGGTGCGCTCGACGGCGCGTCCCATGCCGTCTTCCGCGGCATCATCAAAGTGCATCCCGGCGCTCAACGCACGGACGCATATCAGACGAACCGCAACCTGCTGCTGTCGGGCGACGCGCAGGCTCACTCGCTTCCCAACCTCGAGATCGAAGCCGACGACGTGCGCTGTTCGCACGGTGCTACCGTTGGCCAGTTGGACGAAGAGTCGTTGTTCTATCTCATGAGCAGAGGACTCGGGCTCGAGAGGGCCGAGCGTCTCGTGGTGCAGGGGTTCCTGGGCGAGGTCCTGTCGCGGCTGCCGCTCGGCGGAGTGGTGGAGAAGGTCTCGCGCGCGATCGAGGAGAAGCTCGGCCATGCCTGAGGAGGAGACTGCGCCCTGGGTTCGGCTAGCCGACACGGACGAGGTCGACCCGGGGACGCTCAAGTCCTTCAAGGTCGGCGCAGATTACATTGTCGTGGCGAACGTTGACGGCGTGCTCTACGCGCTCGAGG
>JAHEKN010000197.1 GCA_024638305.1 Gemmatimonadota bacterium
TCGTTCCACGAGGCGTATTACGGGAACATGGGCGACAACGGCATCCCCGATCAGATCGGGATGATCCTCCAGTTGGCCGAGCGCCATCCCTGGATGGATACGGATCGCGTGGGGATCTACGGCCACTCGGGCGGTGGCTTCGCGTCGGCCGACGCCATCATGCGCTACCCGGACTTCTACAAGGTCGCGGTCTCCCAGGCGGGCAATCACGACAACCGTAACTACGAGGACGATTGGGGCGAGAAGTGGCAGGGCCTTCTGGAGACCTACCCGGACGGGACCACCAACTACGACAACCAGGCCAATCAGCTCCTCGCGGAGAACCTGAAGGGGAAGCTGCTGCTGGCCCACGGGACGGCCGACAGCAACGTCCCGCCCTACAACACGCTCCTCGTGGTCGATGCGCTCATCGAGGCCAACAAGGATTTCGACCTGGTCATGTTCCCCAACCGGGGGCACGGGTTCGGCAACGAACCCTACATGATGCGGCGGCGCTGGGACTACTTCGTGCGCCACCTGCTGGGGGCCGAGCCCCCGGCTGAGTACGAGTTCGGGCGGTCTCGGCCGGTGTCCTGAGGGGGACCCAGGCGGGAGCGCCCGGCCGGAGGCGCGACCGCGTATCCTCCCGCCGGGCTTCCGCCGGCTCCTAGGCTTCCGGGTCGTCGGCCGTGATGGTCTGCACCTTGGGGGCGCCGGCCCCGTCGTCGCTGGCCGCGGTGCCCCGCACACGGGTGGCGGCGTCCTGGAGCACGCCCTGGACGTCGATGCCGATGGCCTGAGACACGCTCTCGAGCGTGCTGAACGCGCCCTTGAGCTTCTGGTTCACGGCGTTGCCGACGGCGGTGCCGTCGCCAGAGTCCATCACCACGAGCCGCTCGATGTCCACGCCCGAGACCGCGTCGATCGACGTGCGTAGCAACTCCGGGAGCTTCTCGGCCATGAACACGGCGAACGCCTGGTCCCCGCCCTCGCGGATCTTGTCGTAGAGGAGCCGAAGGACCT
Source organism: Gemmatimonadota bacterium (assembly GCA_024638305.1). GTDB lineage: Bacteria > Gemmatimonadota > Gemmatimonadetes > Longimicrobiales > Gaopeijiaceae > JAHEKN01. The sequence continues at coordinate 1,003 of JAHEKN010000197.1, forward strand.
CGACCTGTGCGCGGCCCCGCTCGAGAATGGGGGCCGCTTCCCCTTCGGCTTCCGCGAACGCGGCGTCTCGGCGCGCCTGCGCCGGCGCGATCACGTCCGCCCGCAGCCGCTCCTGCTCCCGCTCCACGCGACGCTGCTCGAGAGCCTTCTGGGCCTCGACCTCGGCCTCCTCGGCACGCACGACAGCGGTCTTCTCCGCGATTTCCGCTTCCTGGTCCAGTTGGGCCTGCCGCACGCGCAGTTGGTTCTGGGCCTCCGCGATCTTGATGTTGGCCGCCGCCTCGGTAACCTCGGCCCGCCGGCTGGCTTCCGCTTGCTGCTCTCGGGTGTCGGCGCGCGCCACCGCCTCCGCGATCTCCGCGTCCTTCACGGCCTGAGCGGCCTTCTCGCGTCCGATCGCCTCCAGGTAGCCGCGCTCGTCGCTCACGTTCTGGATCTTGAGCACGTCCAGATGGAAGCCCAGAGCGGCCAGGTCCTCGCCCGCGTCCTCGAACAGCGCGCGCGCGAATCCGAGCCTGTCCTCGTTGACCTCCTCGGGCGTGAGCGTGGCCAGCACCCCGCGGAGGTTCCCCATCAGCGTGTCCTTGGCGAGCGCCCGGATCTCGTCTTCGCTCTTCCCCATCAGGCGCTCGACCGCGTTGGTGAACACCGTCTCGGGCTCGGACGCGATCTTCACATTGGCAATCGCCTCGATGTTGAGCGGGATGTTCCCCTTGGAGAACGCGTTCGACACCGAGATCTCGATCGGGATCGTCTCCAGCGACATGTAGTCGACGACCTCGATGATCGGGATCCTGAGGGTCCGGCCACCGATGACCGTGCGGTAGCCCACGTCGGAGCCATCCGTCAGGCGTCGTCGCCGCCCCGTGATGATGGAGGCCGTGTTCGGGGGGACGATGACCATCAGTCGCTGGATCGTGAGGATGGCCACGATGGCCGCGATCACCAGCGCGAAGGCCAGTACTCCGAATCCTACTAGCTGATCTATGGGCATCATGCCTCCTAGCGTTCCTCTTCAGATTCAGGGCTGGCGAGCAGATCGCGCGCGGCGGGTGCGACCATGGCAACCCCCTTCTCCATGTCGATCACGACTACGTCCTTCCAGGCCTCGGCGGACCCGGGATCGTCGGCGGCCGGGTGCACGCGGGCCGGCAAGCGCAGCGTGCGCGTACCCTGCGTGACGATGATCTGTCCCGCGGACCCCTGGCCCAGTGGGAGCGACACCCGCCCGAGAAGGCCTCGGAACGCCTCCTCGGACAGCCGCTCGCCGGACTCCGAGCCCTTCACGAACCCGAAGAGCACTGAGATCAGGGCACCGGAAAGCACGGCTCCCGCGCCGGCAAACAGCGCCGTGTTCACCGCCAGGTCTCCCCCGCGCAGCACGTGCAGGATGGTGCCAACCGCGCCGAACCCGAACAGCGCGTAGACGAGGCTCCGGATCGAGAAGAGCTTGGACCACCCGCCGCTCGATCCAGCCACGTGGGCGCTCGCATCGGTATCGAACTCGAGGCCATCGAGGTCCGCGTCCGCATCCACGTCCGCGTCGAGCGCGTCTCCAAAGAGGGACACGATTAAAAAGCCGCCCCCCAGGATCAGGGCGAACACGTACAGCGGAAGCATCGCTCCACCTCCGTTTCGAGGCTCTTAGAAGAATACGGGCGGGATTGCCCGGCTCTTCACGGAGCGGACACTCGTCCGAATTGGCGCAGACCCGGCCAGCGGGGCGCCCCGATGATGGGCACGAGCGGCCCCGACCGCCACGGGGGCGCAGTGGACGGTGGTCCGGCTTTGACGAGAAACGGCCCCGCGGGTTCGTCCCGCGGGGCCGCCTGTTCCGGAAAGTAGCGCGCGCCTACATGGGCATGGCCGCCGCCGGCTGGGCGTTCGACACGATCCAGTGGAGCTTCCACTGGCCGTCCTCCCCTTGGCGCGCGAGCCCCATGTAGCTGCCGCCCTGTACGGGATCTCCGCCTCCTTTGGGCGTCATGACATACCACCCGCCGTCGATGGCCCACCCGTCGCCGAGGTCGTACGTCCCGACGTCGTGGATGTCGATGTCCACGGGATTGGCGTTGATGCGCTCGTCGAGCACGGTGTTGATCGCCGTGCGGCCCGACGCCGCGCCAAAGCCGGGGAAGGCAGCCCAGGCGTCCTCGGTGTAGAGGTCGCCGACCATGCTCGGGTGCCCCAGGTTCCAATGGGTCTCGTAGGCGCCGATCAGGTCACCCAGGGTCCCCTCCTCCACGGGCTCCTCGTCCGGTCCCGGAGTCGCGGGCATCCCTTCCGGCCAAGCGTGGTCGAAGTTGGTGGTGACCCAACCCAGCTTCCAGGCACCGTCCGCCTGTCGGGTGTAGCTCGCGATCCAGCTTCCGGACATGCTCATGGGCTGGGCCCCCGGCGGGGTGGTCTCCACCGAGTAGGTGCCGCGACCGACCGCGTCATCCCCGAAGACCATGAAGTCGTCCGGGTCGATGGACACGGTGGGCGATCCGGCCATTTCCGCTTCCAGATTGGCGAGGATTTCCGCCTTGCCCATCAGCACGGCGCCGTCGGCGGCCAGGAATCCGGAATCCTCGTCCTGGAATAGATCCGCCACCATGGAGGCGTGGTGCATGTTGTAGTGGGTCACGTAGTAGTCGGCGAGCCCGTGGAGCGCGGCCTCGTCGGCAGCGGCGGTACTGGCCGCAGGCGCCTGCTCCGCGCCTCCCCCGGCCGATTCAGCCGCGTCCCCGCCACAGGCGGCGACGAGAAGACCGGTTAGGAGCGCTAGGTGGCGACGGGACGTCATAGGGGAGCCTCCTGAAAGGATGGACGCAGTTTCTCAATCTTCGTGGTCGACCAGCGGGGGGGAGTGTAGGGGTGCGCTCGTCCCAGCGTCAACGGAGCCCAGCTACCCGCGCCGGCCGAGCGCCACTCGCCCCGCTAGGGTCCACCCGTGAAGATCGACTTGGGCATGTGCATGCTCACGAGCATGTGGGGCACGTCCACGGTCTCAGAGATCTTGAGGTCACCGGCCAGGGAGCAGAGGACGTAGGCCTCCTCGGGCGTCAGGCCCCGTTCAGCCACCAGGTAGTCGATCATGTAGCGCGTGGCCTTGCGGGCGGCCTCGTCGATCGTGGTCCCGAAGCCGGTGACGGCGTAGTACTCGTCGGTCTCGTACTGGGGCTCCGGGATGGACCGGCCGCCCTTCAGGACCGCGATCTCGTAAACGACTCGCATCGGGGCTTCGATGGCGGTGCCCGACACTTCGCCGTCGCCCTGTGCCGCGTGGGTGTCGCCGATCGAGAACAGGGCGCCCTCGACGAACACCGGGAAGTAGACCGTCGTGCCGGGCCGCAGATGGCGGTTGTCCAGGTTCCCCCCGTTCGCTCGCGGAGGGATCGTCACGAGCATCGAGTCCGTGGCCGGGGCCACGCCCATGACGCCCGCGAAGGGGGCCAGGGGAAGCTCGATCCCCTCCTTGAACGTGGCGTGCGTGGACCCCGGACCGATGTCGAAGCCTCGGATCCAGGGCTCCGTGAACTCGTCCGCGAGGAAGCCGAACCCGGGCAGGATGGTGGCCCATCCCCAGCCCTCGACTTCGATCTCGTGCAGCGTGACGGCCAGGACGTCCCCCGGCTCCGCACCCTCCACGTAGACGGGTCCGGTCAGCGGATGGACGGGATCGAACGAGACGCTCGCGAGGTCCGCGGCCGACGTCTCGGGCGTAATCTGTCCGTCCGAGGCCTCCTTGGTGCGCACCTCGATCACCGAGCCGGACGGAACCGTGAGCACCGGCGGGATGGCCGCGCTGAAGCGGTTGTGGGTGTTCTCGGTACCTAGCCTGAAATCGGGCGTGGGCGCCTGGGCTGGCGCGATGGCGGCGCCGGACGCTGCGGACGCTGCGGACGTTCCGGGCGGCCCCGGCTCGCTGCCCACGTCCGCTTGGCAGGCGACCAGGGTCGCAGAGGCCAGAAAAAGAATCGAGACGAGGGGCCCTCGGTCCGACACGCGCCGCATTCTCATCATGATCCGCTCCACCGGGTGCACACGACTCACCATCGTAGGCCCGCGCGCGCAGGTCCACCACGGCGGGGCCGGCGGGGCCGGCGGGGCCGGCGGGGTTTTGCAGTCGCGGCGACGGGCGGCCCAGGGGCAGCCAGTCGGCCCTGCCCTGTGCAGCGCGGGACACGGGCGCATACTCTGGGCGGAAAAGGAGGGGCGGCCATGGCCGTCGACATTGCCAACCGCGGCGGGAGCGCACGGGCCCCGAAGGCCGATCCTGGGCGGCTGTCACGGGGCGCCGTCGCCGCCGCACTGGTGGTTCCGCTCTGCCACGTCCTGTTCGGACCGGACGTCCTGGCCACGCTCGGCACGCTCTACGACGACATCGTCTACCTGACGCTCGGGAAGGCCATCGCGAGCGGAGAGGGCTACCGCTCCATCCATCTCGTGGGGACACCCGTCCACGCGAAATTTCCCCCACTGCTCCCGCTCCTCTACGCTGGGATCTGGCTCGTATCCCGGTCGCTCTCGGTCGTGGTGTACGCGGCCTATGGCCTGTCGATGTTGGCCCTCGGGGCGGCGACTTGGGCCCTCTGGCGGTATGCGGAGCGGCTCGGGGTTCGCTGGTGGCTCACCACGATACTCGTTCTGGGCCCGCTGTTGCTGCTGCGAACCGTCCGCTACTTCGCGGGCGCCGTGAGCGAGCCCTGGTTTCTGCTGGGGTGGGCGGGCGCATTGCTCGTTGTGGCGAGCCTGGAGGATGCCCGGGAGGCGGGCCAACCGCGCGGTGATGGCCGCTGGGCGGCGCTCGGTCTGTTGCTGGCCGCGGTCACCTTGGCCCGCACGCAGGCGATTGTCCTGGTTCCGGCCGTGCTCCTTGCCCAGGTCGTCCGGCGGGCACCTGTCCGGACGGTCGTCACGACCGGGGGCGCCGCGTTGCTCCCGCTCGCGCTCTGGCGCTTGTGGCACGGCCGCATGCTGGCCGCGGGTCCAGTGTCCACGTCCGTCGGTCAGTTGCCGTACACGGACTGGCTCTCCGGTGGGCCGCTCGGCACTCCGCTCACCAGCATGACCCTGGCCGCGCAGGTCAACCCGTCCGAGTATCTGGACCACGCGGCCCGCATGCTCGTGGGCTGGACCTCGGGCAAGGCCGAGCTCCTGGTCCTGGGATTCGGACTGCTGTCCCTGGTTGGGCTCGCGCTGGCGGCGCGGCGGCGCCCGGAGCTCACGCTGTCGGTGCTGGGCATCTGCGCGGTCCTCCTCGTCTGGCCCTTCAATCAGGCCCGCTTCCTGACCACCCTGCTCCCCTTCCTGGGGCTGGCGGCCGCACTGGCAATCGAGGCGGGCCTG
>JAHEKN010000198.1 GCA_024638305.1 Gemmatimonadota bacterium
CAGCGTGCCTAACTACTACTTAGCCTGCATCACTCAACCTCCACCGCCGCCCTTGTGCAGCGTGGAGTTCTTTTGTTGCTGCCAATATTCCGCTGAGCGTTCAGATAGCAATCAGTGCAGCGAAACGTCTGAAGTGAAAAAAGGATCAGGTAATCCCGTGTCCAAGCCGCTCTGATGCGCCCGCCGGCGTTGGACGTTTGGGGGGGTCGAATTTCTCCGCCCCCCCGGAACGTGACCGTTAGGCAGTCCGACACGCGCGCGGCAAGGGCCGCCCAGACCGATCTGTAGGACTCCGGCATTCCCGGGTGGGAATCAGGTCCGATGCACCGTAGCACGGCCGGACTCCCCTCATGACGGGACGCCACTTCGGCGGAGTCTGCGCCACCGGAGAGGATCCCAATCCCGAGGCATTCGGTTGAGGACGGGCTCCCGTGGGCGCCGAACCGTCCCCCGTTTGCCGCGTCGTGGACCCCATGCGGTCACCATGGCGCTAGCTAGCCAGCAAACGCGAAGCGGCGACCCGGCAAACCACGCCGAATCGCCGCTCACTCGAGCTCCCGCGGCTGGACTCGAACCAGCGACACCCTGATTAACAGTCAGGTGCTCTAACCAACTGAGCTACGCGGGAATGGGCCGCTCGCGCACAGTCCTCCACGCGCCAGCGAGCAGAAAAGCTAAACGAGCGCGCGAACGAGTGTCAACGACGCGGTCAACGGGCCGAGGCGTCGATCCCGAGTGTGGTCTGCTCCCTGAGCACGGACGGCACCTGATGACACCGCCGGCAGCGGGCCTCGTAGCTCTCCGATCCGCCCACCTGGATGGTGGGCCCTTCGGCCGGAGCCGGGGCGCCGTCGATCAGCCGTTGGTTCCGGGTGGCCGGGTCACCGCAAATCACGCAGATGGCGTGGAGCTTGTCGATCTTCTCGGCAATCGCGAGCAGCTCCGGAATTGCCCCGAAGGGCTCGCCCCGGAAGTCCATGTCCGTCCCAGCCACGATGACCCGCACACCTCGCGAGGCGAGATCGTTCACGACGCGCACCACCCCGCGATCCAGAAACTGTGCTTCGTCGATCGCCACCACCTCCGTCTCCGCGAGCACCTGCTCGGCGATCTGGAGCGACGTGTTGACCGGGACGGCTTCGATGCGGGTGCCGTCGTGGGAGCTGATGGTCTGGACGCCGCCGTAGCGATCGTCGAGGTGGGACTTGAAGACCTGGACGCGCTTCCGTGCGATCAACGCTCGCCGGACCCGACGGAGGAGCTCTTCGGACTTGCCGCTGAACATGACCCCCGACACCACTTCGACCCAGCCGTCCTGTGTGCCGAGGTACATCCCTTTCGGCTCCGTTCAGTTCTTGAGCTCGTTCGTGATGAACACGCCCGCCGCAATGACTGTGAGCACCGAGCCGATGAACTGGATGTTGTCGCGCCAGCGAGAGCGCGCCTGGGGCGGGACGTACAACCAATCGCCCGACTCGACCAGTCGGTAGAACGTGTCGGGAGACGAGCGCTCGGGTCGGAAATCGAGCACCTCGAGCTGACCATTGCGGAACAGTTGCACCCGGGACCGGTCCGCGGCGCCTCCAACGGTCCCGACGTCGACCTCGCCGGCCGCACCACCCGCCACCGATAGCGCGTCCAGAAGCGTAGCAGCTGGATCCAAGTAGAAGTGACCGGGGCTACGTACGCTCCCGGTGACGTTGACGCGGATCTTCACGACCACCTCGATCACGGGATCGTCGTAGAAGGCGGCGAAGCGCTCGAGCAGCACCTGCCGGATCCCCTTGGAGTCGAGTCCGGCTACGTTGGCAAGCCCGATGTAGGGCAGATAGATCTCACCCGACGGCTCGAGCCAGCGGGTTCCGGTGATCTCCCTGACTTCGGCTCCCGAGGCCGTGTAGAACGCGATGTCGATCTGGTCGCCCGGCTTGGCCTGGTACACGCTCTGGGCGTCGAGGAGGCCCGGGAGGGCCAAGAGCAGGAGCATCCCGGCCGCGACGGGAGTGACCAGCCTCGCGATTCGGTTCATTATTACAACTCAGACCGGGGGTCCGAGGGGTGGGGGAACCAGAGTCTCTTATTCTATTCCAGCGTGGTGGCCGTGTCCACAGAATGCCGATCAACCCATACAACTGGTAGTACTGCTAGCATGAGAACGACACCGCATATGGTAGGCACACTCGCCTTCTTGGCGATCCTGGCCCTTGCCGGGTGTGAGCGGGCAGCGGAGCCCGACGTTGCCACGCCGCCCCTCCCCCCGCGATTGGTCGTGGTCGTTTCCGTCGACCAGATGATTCCCGAGTTCCTCTCGCACTATGGTGGCCTGTTTCAGCACGGGTTGCGTCGCCTCGTTGACGAGGGATGGTGGTTCACGGACGCCTCCCACGACCACGCCCTGACCGTGACCGCTCCGGGGCATGCGACCCTGGTCACAGGGGTGCATCCGTTCCGGAGCGGGATCATCGCCAACGAGTGGCGGAGTCCAGACGACGGCTGGGCGCGGCTTCGCTACGCGGTCGAAGACACGAGCGCGGCGATTCTCGGGCGTACGGAGCTGCCCGGGCGCTCGCCCGCCAACGTGCTCCGCACTGGACTTCCCGGTTGGCTGCGCCTGGCCCACCCGGAGGCGAAGCTCGTCTCGCTTTCCCGGAAGGACCGTTCCGCGATCACGATGGGGGGGTTGAGGCGGGGGCAGGTCTACTGGATGACCGACGCGGGCCCAGAACTGGTCACGTCGACGTACTACCGGGACGGATATCCCGAGTGGGTCACGCGCTTCAACGACAACCTGCCGGAGCTCCTGGCAGAGAGCGTGTGGGCCGACTCGGTGTGGGAGTCCGAGATTCCAAGCGATGCGCCTGTGCGGAGAGCGGACGCCGCTCCGTACGAGGGGGACGGCGTGCACACCGCCTTCCCGCACCGCTACGCGGACGAGTCGGACGAGGCCTTCGGTGCATGGCTGGCCGACACCCCGTTCACTGACAGGGTTGTCGTATCCGCGGCGATCGCGGCGATCGCGGAGCTCGAGCTGGGCGCGGACGATGTTCCGGACTATCTCGCGCTCGGACTATCCGCGACCGATTACGTGGGCCACGACTACGGACCCTGGTCGCACGAACAGCTGGACAACTTGCTCCGCCTGGACCGGGAGCTCGGGAGGCTGCTCGCAGAACTCGATGAGCGCGTGGGCGAGGGACGTTGGGTGCTCGGCTTCTCGGCCGACCACGGAGTCATGGCGGCGCCCGAGTTTCTGGTCGAGATGGGCGTTCCCGAAGCATTTCGGCTCGCGAGCTACAACGAACTCCGTGAGACCGCGACCGGAGCGGTCCCGAACAACGTGTTCGGTCCCTGGGTTCGCACCGAGATGGCGGCGGCGGTAGAACGACTCGAGTACGTGGCCGACGCCATGACCAGAGAGGAGCTCTTGGAGAGAGATCCCCCCTCCGATCCGTTCGTTCAGCTCTACCGGAACTCGTACCACCCCCGGCGCCTCTACGGCCCGCTGGGACCCATGGGGGTCCTGGTTCGGCTACGAGAGCACGTGATCCGCTCGAGCAACGCGGCCACGCATGGCTCGCCGTATCGGTACGACCGAGCCGTCCCGATGATCTTCCTGGGCGCCGGGGTTCCGACGGGGTCGAGCGCCGAGTCCGTGCACACCGTCTCGTTCGCACCCACCCTGGCGACTCTGGCGGGAATCCCCCATCCGACGGACCTGGACGGAGAGCCCCTCTCGATGTCGCGCTGAGCCCTCATGCAGGGTGGCGCACGCACGCCACAACGCAACAGTCGTGGAACGTCCAGGGCCAGGAAGGGGACGGTGTGGGACGAGTCCCACAGGTCACTAAGTATAAGTCGGACCAGGATTTGTCGACTCCTGGGCGGCCGCTTCACCGAAAGCCTCGTCGGTCGTCACTCCGGGTATGGAAATTGTCTCCACGCCTGTCATGCTCACGCGCCCTCGGAGGGGTCCCTGATCCACGGCCGTGAGGCTCGCCGTCGGCGGCGGAACGCTCCGAACACGGAGCTTGACAACCCGGAAGCGAAAAGGCGATGAATAGCGTCCCAACCCACATCCGATACGGAGATTCGTCTTCGGCGCGTCGGAGCGCGCCTCCGGTAGGGTTGTACGCATCGCGAGGTTCGACCTCTCCCCCACCCGGTCACTCGAGGCGAGCACCCTGATCGGCGTCATCGGCAACGGGCCAAATACCCCGTCCCGGGATGAGCAGGCGCTGGCGAGTCGGGAGACCGACCCGCCCAAGCGTGAGGTCGTGTGGTATCAGGAGGCGGAGGGGCTCCTCGAGTCCCTGAAGGGAGTGCTCTCGGCCAGGATCGTCGCCCACCCCGACGGCAGGGTCGAGGAGGTCCACGTCCTCACCACGGACGAAGTCTCACCGAAGCAGACGGTGCGAAACGTCGAGTCGGCGTTGGCCGCTCAATACAACGTAGTCATCGACCATCGGAAGGTCTCTGTGGCCCAGACCACGGGTGGTCCGGGCGATCGCACTCGGCCGATTCCGACGATTCCGAGTCCGCAGGCGCCGGCCAGCGTCCCGGGTCCTGCCCTCGTTCCGGAGTCCCCCGGTGAGGATCCGGGAGCGGCGAGCCTCCAGGAGCCGGCCGAGTCCGGGCCTGAAGAGGCGCCTGCACTGCCGGAGCGACTGCAAGCGCCGGTCGAGATCTCCGACCTGCCTCGGGAGCCGCGCCTCATCTTCCTCGGGCACTCCGCGGAAAGCCTCCGGTCCAGGCGGCTGCGCATGCGTGTATCGCTCGAGTGGTTGGGCAAGCGGTTCGTCGGAGAGGCCGCTGCCGCCGACCTCGCCCGCGCGCGACTCGAGGGGTTCGCCCTCGCCACCCTGCGGGCGCTGGAGGCCGCGCTCAGTCCGTCGCTTTCCACCGAGGAGGCGCGGGGGTCGGCTCTGTCGCTCGACGGAGTTCAGCTGGTTGAGGCCTTCGATCGCCAGTTCGTGTTGGTGGCCGTGAACTCCCTGCTTGGAGCGCAAATCACGCTCCTCACCGGGGCGGCCGCGGTGGACGATTCCAAGGATCGCGCGGTGATTCTGGCTACGCTTCAGGCTGCGGACCGCCGTGTGCGAGCGTTCCTGGAGGGGCGACAGGGCAAGGGTGCACCGGCCGGAGGCCCAATGGGGTCGGCCCCGGATCCCTTCGACGTCTGGGAATAGCTCCCCGGGGAGCATGACGCCGGGTCCTCCGGCGTTGCCGCACCAAATTGATAGCGCCACAAATCGAACTTGACGCGCACCCCATGCCCGAAATACCCTATCAATCCGGTGGTAAACATTTGTGTATCGCCGCGGGCCCGGGAGTTTCATCCGCAACGGCGTGAGGACACCCTGAGCACCAAGGTAGTCCCCATCCCCGTGCGGGAGTCGTGGTCGCGCGAGCGAGCGGAGGCGCTCCTCAGGGAGCTACCCGCAGTCCGCGCGGTGCGGCTGGTGCTGGGCCGTTCAGGGAGACTTGACGAGGTCCACGTGCTGGCCACGGACGAGATCGGGGCCAAGCAGGTGGTGAGGAACGTGGAATCCGCCCTGTTCAGGTACTTCGGGCGGGCCGTGGATCACCGGAAGATCTCGGTGGCGCAGGTCCGGAGCGGAAGGCCTCAGGGTCAGCCGCAGCAAAGGGAAGTTCCGGCCGCGCCGATCGAGGTCGAACCTGGGCCACGGCTGGTGTTGACGGGTCACGAGGAGAGCGAAGAACCGGATCGACGGGTGAGGGCGCGCGTGTCGATCGAGCTCGCCGGAAGGCGGTTCGAGGGTTCTGCAGATGGCGCAGATGTTGCACACGCGCGACTGGAGGCCTCGGCCAGGGCGACGCTCCGAGCAATCGAAGCGGCGGCCCGGTCGTTCGGGGAAAAAGACAGCACCGCGGACCTCGCACTCGAGCTGGACGGAGTGTCCGAGGCGGGTGGCTTCGAATGCCGCTCGGTTCTGGTGTCGGTGACCGTGATGAACGGCCGCTACGCCCTGCCACTATCGGGGGCGGCGCGGATCAACGGCAGCCCGAGCCGGTCGGCGACCCTGGCAGCGTTGCAGGCTACGGACCGATGGGTCCGTGGCCGGTTGAAGGTTTGAGCTTTCTACGCGACTCGAACGGAGAGAAAGGAGGACCCCCTCGGTTTGCCTTGAGCGAAGCTGAGCGTAGCGAACGAGCGAAAAACTAGCGGAGCAGTGTGAAGGGTCCCTTTGGGGCCAACCTTCCTGACTTACCTCTTGGAGGTGGTCAAATGCTCATCTTCAGCTCGTTTAGCCAGTTTTTGGAAGCGCTGATGGCGCTACTGGCGCGCGGC
>JAHEKN010000199.1 GCA_024638305.1 Gemmatimonadota bacterium
AACGCCCCAGCGGGCGCCCCAGCGATCGCAGCCACGGGTGCGCTCCGCACCCAGCCGGCCGCCTCAGACCCGGTCCGCGCCGCAGCGCTCACAGCCGCGGGCAGCGCCCCAGCGGGCGCCCCAGCGATCGGGTGGCGCCCGGGCTCGACCGCCCGCACGCCGCGGCGGCTAACCCGGCTCCTAGGGCAAGAACGCGGGCAGCGGCCGCTCGATCTGATCGGGCGGCCGCTGCTTGCATCCGGGCTCCGGCATCACGAACCTCCTGCGTCGCTCGACCCGCAAGCCCCGGAGACCGTCTTGTTCTCAGCACCCGCGAGCCCGTACCTCGTGCCCACGGATGGATCGTTCCGCCTCCGCGACTACCCGACCGCGCCACCGCCGGACGTGGCCCCCTCGCCAGCCCGCAAGCAAGAGCTCAAACAGGAGCTCAGACAACGGGTATCGACGCTCTCCGAACTCCAACGCATCCTCTACGCGCACGATCATCATGCGGTGCTGTTGGTTTTCCAGGCGATGGACGCCGCTGGAAAGGACGGGACCATTCGGGCGATCATGAGCGGCGTGAACCCGGCTGGGTGCCAGGTGCACTCGTTCAAGCAACCCTCCCGTGAGGAGTTGGACCACGATTTCCTGTGGCGTACCGCCAAGGCTCTACCTGAGCGTGGACGCATCGGGATCTTCAACCGCAGCTACTACGAGGAGGTGTTGGTCGTCCGGGTCCATCCGGAATACCTGGACGGTCAGCGGCTCCCGGACCGGCCGGACGACCTGGACGTGCTGTGGCAACAGCGCTACGCGTCGATCCTGGCACACGAGGAGCACCTCGCCCGCAACGGGACGGTCATTCTCAAGTTCTGGCTCAACATCTCGCGCGACGAGCAACGCGAGCGGTTCCTCGCCCGCATCGACGAGCCCGAGAAGAACTGGAAATTCTCGGAGGGGGACGTGCGGGAGCGCGGTCGTTGGGATGGTTACATGACGGCCTACGAGGAGGCCCTGCGGCACACGTCTCGCCCGTGGGCCCCCTGGTACGCCATACCGGCCGACGACAAGCCCTACATGCGGGTTCAGGTCGCGGATCTGGTCGTCCGCGCTCTCCAGGACCTGGGCCTGGCGTACCCCACCGTCGGCGACGAGGACCTGGCCCGGTTCGCCGAGCTCAGGAGGCTGTTGATCCAGGAGCAGTGAAGACCGGCTCGCCGGCCACCACCGTCTCCATGCAGGAATCGCCCCCGATCCAGTAGGCCAGCTCGGAGGGATGCTCGATCCGCCACAGGGCGAGGTCCGCCCGCAGTCCTACGCCGAGCCTCCCGCGGTCGGTCAGGCCCAACACTGCAGCCGCCACCTCGGTGGCGCCGGCGACCGCTTCCGCCGGCGTCATGCGAAACTGGGTGCACGCCATGTTCATCGCCAACAGGAGCGAGCGCATGGGAGAGGACCCGGGGTTCAAATCGGTCGCGACCGCCATGGACACGCCATGCTCCCGGAACGCAGCCACCGGCGGAGGCTGCTCGGCCCCCAGAGTGTAGAAGGCGCCCGGAAGCATCACGGCGCGTACCCCTGCTCGTGCCATGGCCCGCACGCCCTCCTCCGACACGTACTCCAGGTGGTCCGCGGACGCGGCCCCGAGCTCGGCAGCCAACAACGCTCCGCCGCCGTCGCTCAGCTGGTCGGCGTGCAGACGGCCAGGGAGTCCCAGCGCCCGCGCCGCGGTGAGGATGTCCCGGCACTCGGCTCCCGTGAAGGCGATCGACTCGAGGAAAGCGTCCGCCTGATCCGCGAGCCCCGCCTCGACGATCCGTGGAAGCACGTCGCGCACGACGAACTCCACGTAGCCGGCGCGCCGTCCCTCGAATTCCGGGGGCAGCGCATGGGCGCCGAGGAACGTGGTTCGGATCGTCGCGGGCGTCGTCTGGCCCAGCGTGCGGGCCACGCGGAGCATCTTTCGCTCCGTTTCGAAGTCGAGCCCGTAGCCGGACTTGATCTCGATCGTGGTGACCCCTTCCCGCAGGAGACCCCAGACGCGCTCGACGGCGGAGGCCAGCAGCTCCGCCGTCGTGGCGGCCCGCGTGTGCGCCACTGTCGAGCGGATGCCGCCTCCAGCCCGCGCGATCGCCTCGTACGACTCGCCGGTGAGCCGCCGTTCGAACTCATCCGAGCGATTCCCGCCGAACACGAGGTGGGTGTGGCAGTCCACCAGGCCGGCACCGAGCCAACCGCCTCGGCCACTGCGGACGTCCCTGGCAAGAGCCTCCGGGGTGTCCGCAAGGTCCGCTTGCGGGCCGAGCCAGGCGATGCGGCCTTCCGCCACGGCGAGGGCCCCGCGCTCGATCACTCCGAAGGGACCGCTCCCCCCGGAGACGGTCATCAGATGCACGTCGGTCCAGATGCGGTCGTAGGGCTTCACGGGGCACGGACGGTGGTTGGTGGCACTCGGCCAGCGAAGGTAGTCTCTTCCGTCCCATGAGTGCGAACCAAGCCCCCGGGGGGGCGGTGATCTACCGAGCCGATCTGGCGCTGCTGCCCGGGGGGTGGACCTCCGAGGCGGTCTTGGAGGTGCGAGCGGACGGCTATTTCGGGCGTGTGGGGGCGCTCGCGGGAGCCGAGTCCGCCGTCCGAATCCCCGGCGTGGTGGTGCCGGGCGTTCCCAACGCGCACAGCCACGCGTTCCAACGAGGGCTGGCTGGGAGGGCGGAGAAAGCCGACGGCTCCGGGGACGACTTCTGGGGCTGGCGCAACGTCATGTACCGGTTCGTCCAGCAGCTCGACCCCGAGGACGTCGAGGCGCTGGCGGCCCAGGTCTACCTGGAGATGCTCCGGGCCGGCTACACGTCGGTGGCCGAGTTCCACTACCTCCACCGAGACCGGTCCGGCGCCTCGTACGCGGACCCCAACGAGCTCACCCGCAGGATCCTCAGGGCCGCCCACTCGGTGGGCATCCGCGTTACGCTCCTGCCAACGGTCTACGTGCGGGGTGGCTTCGGGGACGGCCCCCTGGAGGGGGGACAGATACGCTTTCGCATGGACGCGGAGGGCGCGCTCGAGGCGGTGCGGGAGATCGAGTCCTCAACGGGAGGCGCTCTCGTGCACGCCGGGCTCGGGCTTCATTCGCTCCGGGCCGTCGGGCTGCCGGAGATGCGTGCGGCGGTCGCCGGTCTCGCGGCCCTCGGAAGCGCGCCCTACGGGCGTGTTCGGCCAGTGCACATCCACGTCGCCGAGCAGACCGGCGAGGTGCGTGCGAGCCTGCGTTGGGTCGGCTCCCGACCGGTCGACTACCTGCTCGACCACGCGCCCGTGGCTCGGAACTGGTGCCTCGTCCACGCCACCCACATGAGCGAGTCGGAGGTTCGCCGAGTGGCCGCTACAAGAGCGGTAGCGGGACTCTGCCCCACGACGGAGGCCAACCTGGGAGACGGGCTCTTTCGCATCCAGGAGTATCTGGCCGCCGGCGGCAACTGGGCGATCGGGTCCGACAGCCAGATCACGGTTGCCCCGACAGACGAGCTCCGCACGCTGGAGTACGGTCAACGGCTGCGGCTGCGGAAGCGCAACCTGATCGCCTCCGGCCTGGGCGGGCGGGGCGTGCACTCCAGCGGGCGAGCACTGCTGGATGGCGCCTGGCGAGGGGGAGCTCTGGCCCTGGGTCAGGAGATCGGCGCCCTTGCCCCGGGGCGTGTCGCCGATCTGCTGGTGCTCGATCCCGACGACCCCTCCCTCGTCGGCCTGGCCGGCGACGACGTTCTGGACGCCTGGGTCTTCTCGGGCCCGGGCGCCGCCGTGCGGGACGTGATGGTGGGAGGTCAGTGGGTCATCACCAACGGACGGCACGGAGCCGGCGAGGGCGTCACGGAGCGCTTCCGGGCCACGATGAAGCGGCTCGCCTGAGGTCGGTGCCAGCCTTCGGCTTGGCAGCCGGCCATCGGGTCACTCCTCGCGTTTGTCCATGGGGATCCGGATCCCGGCATCCGCCGCGGTCGCGCGGGCCTCGGCGTAGCCCGCATCGACGTGTCGAGCCACTCCGATGCCCGGGTCGTTCGTAAGGACGCGCTCGATGCGGGCGGCCATCTCGGGCGTCCCATCCGCCACGAGCACCTGTCCGGCGTGAAGGGAGTTACCGATCCCCACGCCGCCCCCGTTGTGAACGGAGACCCAGCTCGCCCCCGACGCCGTGTTGAGCAAGGCGTTCAGGATCGGCCAATCCGCCACCGCGTCGCTGCCGTCCTTCATCGACTCGGTCTCACGGAAGGGCGAAGCGACGGACCCCGTGTCAAGATGGTCCCGCCCGATCACGATCGGAGCGGACACCTCGCCGCGCGCAACCAGCTCGTTGATCTCCAGGCCGAACCGGGCCCGCGCCCCTTGCCCCAACCAACAGATGCGAGCCGGGAGGCCCTGGAACTGCACGCGCTCCGTGGCCATCTCGATCCAGCGCCGCAGGTGCCCATCTGTCGGAAACAGCTCGAGGACCAGCCGGTCGGTTCGGGCGATGTCTTCCGGATCTCCGGACAAGGCCACCCAGCGGAATGGCCCCTTCCCTTCGCAGAACAAGGGCCGGATGTAGGCGGGAACGAAGCCCGGGAACGCAAAGGCGTTCTCGAAGCCCGCCTCACGCGCCTGGCCTCGGATGTTGTTGCCGTAGTCCACGGCGACCGCCCCGGCGTCCTGTAGCGCCACCATGGCCTCGCAATGGACCCGCATCGACGCCATGGCCCGTCGCACGTACTCGTCCGGATCCGCGGCACGGAGCGACGCCGCAGCCACGAGGTCCAGTCCCGCCGGCACATAGCCTTCGAGCGGATCGTGTGCGGACGTCTGGTCCGTGACGATGTCGGGCACCACACCCCTCCGGACGATCTCCGGCAGGATCTCGGCACAGTTCCCCACCAGTCCCACGGAACCGGCGACTCCGCTTTCGGCCGCCTCCCCAACCCAACGCAGGGCCTCGTCCAGATCCGCAGTCATGCGATCGCAGTACCGCGTGGCGATCCGGCGGCGGATGCGGTCGGGATCCACCTCGACCACCAGGATGGAGGCCCCAGCCATCGTGGCGGCCAGGGGCTGGGCTCCGCCCATGCCGCCCATGCCTCCGGTGAGGATCCAGCGTCCACCCAGCGAGCCGCCGAAGTGACGATCGGCCATGGCGGCAAAGGTCTCGTAGGTCCCCTGCAGGATGCCCTGTGTCCCGATGTAGATCCAGGATCCGGCCGTCATCTGACCGTACATCATGAGCCCCTGGCGCTCGAGCTCGTTGAAGTGGTCCCAGTTGGCCCACTTCCCCACCAGATTCGAGTTCGCGATCAGGACCCGGGGCGAAGAGTGGTGGGTGCGGAAGACGCCGACCGGCTTGCCCGACTGGATGAGCAGGGTCTCGTCGGACTCGAGCTCGCGCAGCGCCCTCACGATGGCCTCGAAGGCCGCCCGATTGCGCGCCGCGCGCCCGCGGCCACCGTACACGACCAGGTCCTCGGGGCGTTCGGCAACCTCCGGGTCGAGGTTGTTGAGCAGCATTCGCAGAGCAGCCTCCTGGGTCCAGCCCTTGCACGTCAGCGTGCCCCCTCTCGGTGCACCCTTCCCGGCGAGCCCCAGCTCACTGCTCACGTTGACTCCTCGTCTGGCTCCGAGTCGAGCTCACCCGCTCGGATCGCAATGCGGATACGCTCGATATCGTCCGAGAGCGGCCGATCCCCGGCAAGCGGTTCCACCACCGCCCGAATGCGGTCGTAGGCCCGCTCGACCCCCCGCCCCGGCCGGAGCGGCTTCCGATGCTCCAGGCCCTCGGCCCCGCACAGTAGCTCGATGGCCAAAACCGCCTCCAGACAATCGACGGCGCGTCGGAGCTTCCGTGCCGCCGCCATGCCCATCGAGACGTGGTCCTCCCGCGCGGCACTCGTCGGGATCGAGTCCACGCTGGCGGGGTGCGCCAGCACCCGGAGCTCGGCGATCAGGTCGGCGGCGGTGACCTGGGCGATCATGAACCCGGACTCCAGACCGGGTGTGCGCGCCAGGAAAGCGGGCAGCCCGGACAGGTCGGGATTGAGGAGTCGCTCGACGCGGCGTTCCGACACCGACGCGAGATCGGCGGCCGCGATGCAGAGGAAGTCGAGCGCCTGCGCGACCACCTGGGCGTGAAAGTTACCCCCGCTCACCACTGCATCGGACTCGGCAAACACCAACGGGTTGTCCGTGGCGGCGTTGATCTCGATCTCGAGCACACCACGGGCGTAGCGGAGCACGTCCCGGGTCGCGCCGT